>JAZBNU010000032.1:0-3160 GCA_036350815.1 Desulfopila sp. | reverse complement strand
TTCTTATTACATGTGCAATATTTTTGCCTGAATATGCAAAAAATCAAAATGAGGTTTCGGCACGGTATTTGATGAGCAGTAATCATGTAATAGGCGGCTGAGCCGGATTGTGTATGGCTCCAGACAGGGGATGTACTGTCGTGGATATTCATCCCCGGATTCCATGTTATTTTTACGGAAGAAGAAAAGATCAGAGATCTATTTCAGTATGCCACAAAGCGGCCATGTGAGGACATCTTGTGCAGGGCGACGCCGGTAATACTCAAAATGTACCAATGAGGGCACAAAACAATGGTCGAGTCAGAAAAATTGAAGAAGTATCTGAAGAAACGAAATTTTTCGAATACCAAGGAGCCACAAGGAACCGGAGAGAGTTGCCGTGGTGAAAATTTGCTGTTCGTTATCCAGAAGCACGATGCCTCCAGCCTGCATTATGATTTCCGCATCGAGGTAGATGGTGTTCTTAAATCATGGGCAATCCCCAAGGGGCCTTCCACCGACCCCCAGGTGAAAAGGCTTGCGATCCCAACTGAAGATCACCCTTTGGAGTATGCTGATTTTGAAGGTGTCATTCCCGAGGAGGAGTATGGTGGTGGGACCGTGCTCATCTGGGACCGTGGCTGTTATGAAAATATAAGAACAACGGAGGATGGCGCTCTTATTCCCCTGAAAAGGTGCCTGCGGGAAGGACATATCGTTATCCGGCTCAGTGGGCGGAAGTTAACAGGCGGCTATGCCCTGGTTCGCATGGACAAGGGGGAAAATGGCCGCTGGCTGCTGGTTAAAAATGATGATAGTGAGGCCGATGGTGCAAGAAACCCTGTGTCCACCGAAGAGGCATCAGTGGTCAGCGGGCGTGATCTGCAAACACTATACAAAGAGGAGGGCAATGGTTGATCTGTTTCTTATTTCCAAAACCTGCGTTGAAACTTCCAGGAATGGAGCTATGAAGAACAGTCCTTGATTTATCTGATTAAGCTTTGTCTTGCGAAACAGGAAAACGTCCGTGTGAGTCGGACGGCGATTCATACTTTTCCCTTTCGGCATCGACAGTGATGTATCCTTAAATCTCTTTCAACGCCCCTGCATGCCATGATGTGACTATTATCCTGTGGCCATGAAGGTGTTGCCGTGATTCCGGCAGAGGAATTGCAGACAACTATCCACGAACAATCAAAACCTGGTGGAAAGAAGGAAACCGGGATTCCGTCAATAAAGGAGAAGACTATGAGTATGAAAGACGCGTATCTGCAGAAAATAGATGCACAAATGGAAGAGTGGAAATCTGAAATCGAGAAGATGAAGGCAAAAGCAGACAAAGCTGATGCCGAAGCAAGGCGTGAGTATTACGAGCAAATCGAGAAATTGCGTACAAAACAGCAAGCCGCTCAAGAAAAACTTACGGAACTTAAAAATTCGGGTGAAGATGCCTGGGAAGATCTAAAAGCGGGTTTTGAATTGGCCCGGGTTTCACTTGGGGAAGCTGTCAAATCAGCCAGTTCACGCTTTTAATGCTCTCTTTTTTCCAATTCGTTCTGTAAAAATCTGCACGTTTCCGTCCCGAAAAAATTCTTTTGATCGATCTCGGCATTGTACTCAAAATTTATGCATTGAGAGAAGCGAAGATTTCAATGCATTGATATGCCGGCGGTAAAATGTGTACAGGTATTGATAGCGAGTGCCCCCCCACTCACTTCTTGGGTGGAAACCAAACAGTTTTAAATAGGGCTTGTTTTAAACATCTCAGCAAAGGAGTATGACAGATGAGTATCAAAGGTAAAGTAGCATTGGTTACAGGTGCCGGTCAGGGAATTGGCCGAGCTATTGCCTTGAGGTTGGCGGAAGATGGCGCAGACATTGCTATTGTCGATATCAAGAAAGAGAAAATGGATGCAGTTGCCGAAGAGGTCCAGGACTTGGGACGCAAGAGCGCGATTTTCTCTGCGGATGTATCGAGCCTCGATCAGGTTTCTGCCGCGGTTGATTATGCTGAAGAGGAACTTGGCGGTTTTGACATTATGGTCAACAATGCTGGAATTGCTCAGGTTCAACCATTGTCTGAGGTCACGCCGAAGGAGGTGGAAACCCTTTTCAAAGTGAACATTGAAGGAGTGATCTGGGGAATTCAGGCCGCTGTCAAGAAATTCAAGGCTCGCGGACATAAAGGTAAAATTATTAATGCTTCGTCGGTTGCCGGGCATAACGGTTTTGCCATGCTTGGCGCCTATTCCGCCACCAAATTTGCTGTTCGCGGATTAACCCAGGCTGCAGCGCTCGAATATGCCGGCGACGGTATCACGGTCAATGCTTACTGCCCCGGCATTGTCGGTACTGATATGTGGGTCGAGATTGATGAGCGCTTTGCGGAGTTGACCGGGGCGAAGAAAGGCGAAACCTACGAGAAGTATGTTAAGGGGATCGCTCTGGGTCGGGCGGAAACCCCGGAGGATGTGGCGGCTTTTGTTTCGTATTTGGCCGGTCCGGATTCTGACTATATGACTGGGCAGGCACCGATCATTGATGGCGGGATAGTATACCGTTGATGTCAAGGTGCTACTGAGATGAATGTTCCCAAAAAGTGTTCTAGGTGGCAAACGTTTTTTTTTACAGGTTTTGCCTGTCTGGAGCAGACCGGACGGCAAAACCTGTAATTTTCTAAGGACTGCAAGTCCAATAATACTGCTGAAAGGAAAGCATTCCTGTGGCTGAAAAAGCAGAAATCTCAGCGCGGCGAACTGTCTGAGCCGCCGGCGTCATATCGACACTGGCTGAAATCTATTTTTTTCTTGCAGTCTTTGCAGGTATGTTCCCGGTTGAATTCATCGGAAAATATTTCCACTTCCGCTCCGCAATGATTGCATGTACAGATGAATGATTCAAGGTCTCTGAATGATTCAAAACCCGGGCAGTGATTTGGTGTGTTCATTTTTGTCTCCTCTCTGATTTGGTGTCTGTTGAAAATGCATCTCCTGAATTTGCAATTGTTCTATACGACCGTAAGCTGTGCTATCTCAGTACACGAAAATATATTGGAGATTTCCACTACCTGATTACCCCTGAAACTCAGCATCGTGATTTTAAGGGGGCAGGGTCGCTCTTTTCTCGGGTGTCTGCAGCCAGGACGGCTGCAGTCAAGCCCCCATGGAAGGGTTTATGGCGT
>JAZBNU010000031.1:0-22886 GCA_036350815.1 Desulfopila sp. | reverse complement strand
TCATCCAATTGTGCCTACGCACCAGAATACTACCCCAGCAGGAATCAGTATTAACATCCAATCGCAACAGTCTCGAAAAACAAGAAGAGTGACACTGTATGACTCGATTTCAAGCTAACCTCCTTCTTCTCCTCACCGCCCTGATCTGGGGCTCCACATTCGTTGTTCAGCAGGTCGCCACAGGAAGCCTGGGAGCGATCATGTTTACTTCATCCCGTTTTTTCATGGGAGCTTTAATCATTTCCCCCATTGCGTACATCCAATACCGCCGTAAACAGAAAACTCCCTATAAGATAGCTCTGCGAGATTGGTACGGCATGGTATTAACAGGCCTGGCCCTCTTCTGCGCCGCTGTCCTGCAGCAAGTCGGCATATTCCATACCTCGGTCGCCAACGCTGGATTTCTTACTGCCTTGTATGTTCCGATGGTACCACTGTTCGCCTATATTCTTCTCAAAACCTCGATTCACTGGTCTGTCTGGCCCTCTTCGATCGCCTGCCTTGTCGGCACCTTTATCATGAGCGAGGCTCAAACTGTCAGCCTTAACGCTGGTGATCTCTGGGTTATCTCGAGCGCTTTCTTCTGGGCTGCCCATGTTCTTCTAGTGGGCGCAATGGCAACACGCACTCAAGCCCCTCTGGTTGTCGCTGTGGTTCAGTTTTTTGTCTGCTCCTTGGCTGGTCTTATTGTCGGCATCATTGTTGAGAAGCCTTCTTTTGCCGACTTCAGTGAGGCGTATTTCGGAATATTTTATGCCGGTTTTCTCTCCGTAGGAATTGCATTCACCCTCCAGGTAGTAGCCCAACGTTTCAGTACAGCCTCCGATGCGGCTATTCTTTTGAGCTCAGAAACGGTATTTGCGGCACTGGCTGGATTCATTTTTCTTGGAGAAGGATTGAGCAGCAGCAGGATATTTGGGGCTTTTTTGATTCTTTGCGGGATACTCATGGTCCAACTTCTTCCCCTCTATACTTCTCATCACACTCGAAAACCAAGCTCACCTGGTTGATTTCCTTTTGCCTCCAGTATCCTTTTTCTCTTCTTAAAAGCCAAATATAATAGCCGTTTCAGTTGGCTATATCTTCTGTACAAAAACACATTTACAAGGAATGGGTCGTCTCCCTTCCTTCTTTATCTTACTGAAGCTGGAAACAAAAAGAGCTGCACAATCCTCTTGCTCTATTTTTTTATTTTTTGATATGATGGAAGCAGGGCTCTTGTATCCGATCTTCTCTTGAGATGATACCCCATTTCGTCACTGTATGAACCATGGAGGACAGCCTTGCCTGAAAAAACATATATTCGCATTCTTTTCTCTCTCACACTGAGTCTCTCTGGAATATTCCTGCTTCATATTTGTTCCGTTTCTGCAGCTGCCCAAAACCCCATTCGTATCGGCGCTACAGTCTCCTTAGAAGGCAAGTATACAAGCCTTTCCTATATGGTTAAAAACGGTTACGAGTTATGGGTAGACGAGATCAATAAACGTGGTGGCCTTCTTGACAGGAAGGTAGAACTTGTTCTCTATGATGATAAAAGTGACAAAGAACTGGCCACCCAGCTTTACGAAAAACTCATAACGGTCGATAAAGTTGATCTGGTTCTCTCTCCTTACGGCTCCCCGCTTACAATCGCTGCAGCAGAGGTAACGGATCGAAATGGTTATGTCCTGCTGGCCGGCTCTGCCTCTTCAACAGAAATCTGGCAACAAGGATTCACGTACGTTTTTGGTGTCTACAGTACTGCTGACCGATATTTCCTCGGATTCCTCGATCTTGCTGCCCAAAGTGGAATGAAACAAGTCGCTGTAATATACGAGGACTCCACGTTTAACATCTCTGCAGCTAGTGGAGTACGTAAATGGGCTGAACTCTTTGGCCTGGAGACCATCTTCTTTGAAAAAATCAACGATTACAAAGAGGACCTCCTGCCGATTATAAAATCTCTCAGCTCTCTGGTACCTGATGCTCTTATTTTCTGCGGATATCCCCCAGCCGGGTATCATCTCCTGAAGCTTCTTGAAAAGCAGAACTTTAAACCTGACGGATTGGCTATGACGATTATTCCAGCCATGCCTGATTTTTACAATAATGTCGGACCTTTTGCTGAAAATATTTTCGGCAGCTCTCAATGGGAAGCCGATGAGCGTTTACCCTTCCCCGGAACCGCCGCTTTCATCAACAGTTTTCTCGCCAAAACCGGTATGAAACCATCATATCAAGCATGCTCATCTTACTCTGCCTGCCAAATTCTAGAACGAGCCATTCTTCAGGCCGGCACCATAGACCATGAAAAGATTCGTGGTTTCATTACCAACTTGGATACCGTTACCATTATGGGACGTTTCAAGGTTGATTTCAGCGGAAGCCAGATTGGTCACAACCCAATTCTAATACAATGGCAGAAAGGCCGTAAAGAAATAGTCTATCCTACAAAAATGCAAACTGCTCCGGCTTTTTTTCCTCAACCATAGCCTCCGAATAGATGCGCTTGCGATTTCTCGACAGCTTACTCTGGCGCCTCCTCCTGCCCATCGTCTTCTTCGGTGTTCTCTTTTCTTTAATCCTGAGCTGGTACCTGGTGCCTCCTCTCATCTCAGTCCTTGAAAAGCGTGCCGATCAAACCATTACGCATACCGCAAGTATGGCCATGAATATTTGTGAGGAACGGCTCAATCAGATGCTTGTGCTTCGCCTGGAAGAAAACCAGGAAATGAATTCTGCTTCGAAAAATGAGGCGATTGCAGAAATTATCAGAATTGCCGATATATTTCCTGTTATTAAGTTCCTTGTTTTCGATATTGACGGTCTCCTGCAGGGGTCATCTTTTACCACACCCTCCCACCAGCCTGAAGAGTTGCTGGCCATTCTCAAAAATAAAAGAGAGCTTAATGAAATTTATCAAGCTGAACTGTTTGGCGACACAATTCTTTTCAAGCCATACTATTTTCCCTTCTGGCGATGGCACATTATCAGTTTTACAACCGAAAAGGACTATTATGCTCCTATCATAATGGCGCAAAACATTGTCCGTTTCGGCACTTTTGGAACCATGCTTGCTGTTATTGCCTCAATGCTGTTTCTTTTCCTGCTGCGCATCAGCTCTCCTCTACATAAAATCATCAGAGCAACCGCAGAGGTACGCAAAGGTCACTTTGTCAGAGTCAATCTCAAAGGGAACAGTGAGGTAGAGAGACTTGCCTGTGCTTTTGACCACATGATTGAAACCTTAGAAAATGAACGAAGCCAAACACGCAGGATGATGGATAGTCTTCAGGAGTCAGAAGAGAAATACAGACTTCTAACAGAAAACTCACTGACCTTGGTCTTTGTTCTTCACAATGACCTTTTCGTCTATGCCAACAGCGCTGCTGCCGCATTTTTTCAAACTCCGGGAAAAAATATTGCTGGAGAAAACATCTATACGCTTTTTTCAGATGAGCAGGCAGCGCTTTTGCGCAAACATCTCCAGCTGCTTTTGCAGAACTATTCTTCTGTAGAACATTTTGAGCTGCAATACCCGGCCCCTGATGGTGAGCAGAGGTGGCTTGAGATCCAGGCTGCGATGATCCCTTATCGAAAGCGAGCATCGATTTTGATCCATGCTCAAGACATTACACTTCGTAAAAAGATGGAATATGAACAAGATATTTTACGGCGAAAGGTATCACGAAGTGAACAGATGGAAATGCTCGGTACTCTCGCCGGCGGAGTTGCTCACGACCTCAACAATATATTTGGCGGGATTGTCAGTTACCCTGAATTTCTCCTTCAAACCATGGATCCGGCAGATCCTCTTTTCTCACCATTGCAGACAATACATAAATCAGGGACAAAAGCTGCTGCAATCGTCCAGGATCTGCTCACTCTGACTCGAAGAGGAGTCCTGGTCACAGAAATCATTTACCTGCAAACTATTGTGGAAGAGTACCTGAGAAGTCCCGAATTTTTAAATCTGCGTACCTTTTTCCCAAAAATTGAGGTCGTCACCGATTTCGCGCCAGGTCTATCACCAATTGTCGGTTCTCCACATCATATTGCAAAATCTCTCATGAACCTTGTCACTAACGCAGCAGAATCAATGCCTCAAGGTGGTAAGATTTCAATTTCTCTACAAAACACATTCGTCTCATCTCCAATTGCAGGTTTTGAAGATATGCGGGTCGGTGAATACGTCACATTGACAGTCCAGGACTACGGTGGAGGCATATCTTCTCAGGATCTTGATAAAATTTTCGAACCTTTTTATACAAAAAAGGTTATGGGGAGAAGTGGGACCGGCCTGGGTATGTCTGTGGTCTGGGGAACAATAAAAGATCACCATGGTGCCATAGATATTTTCAGTCGACAAGGTGCAGGGACCATTATTACTCTCTACTTCCCTGCCTCACAGGAAAAAAAAGAACCGCAGGCCCAAAAACCGGAAGTACTGCAAGGTTCTGAAAGAGGAGAGAAAATACTGGTTGTTGATGATGTAGAGGAACAGCGCAACCTTGCTGTCTCTATACTGAAAAGTCTTGGCTATACGGTTGACTCAGTTGAAAGTGGGGAACATGCAGTATGCAAAATCAAAGAATCAGACTATGATCTTGTTATTCTAGATATGATAATGGATCCTGGCATGGACGGACTAACTACATACCGAAAAATCCTGGAACACAAGCAACAACAAAAGGCTATTATTATCAGCGGATTCTCAGAGACAGAACGTGTACGTAAAGCCATGGCAATGGGAGCCGGTCCATATCTAAGAAAACCATATAAAGTGCACGATCTCGCTGCCGCGGTTCAAAGCACTCTTACCCTAAAAAGAGATATAACATGAGGAGAAAGAGTACGGAAACAAGACAAACTAATGATTACTCCACCCCTTAACGTATACACGAGCAAAAGCGGCATAGATTGAAACGGAGAATCCGGGATTTTCCGTTTCAAGGCATACTTCCTACATTTATCCAGCCATTTTGAGCCCCTCGCCTTTACCTCGGCTGATTGCCTGGCGCCCTTTATAGTGTCTGAAGATGTCGCGTGGACATTTGGCAACACACGCCTCTTCACAGCTGGGACCATAAGCAATACAGGCTTTATGATCAATTTTGACAAGATTGCCTTCATAGGCAACGGCATCTGCGGGACAGGCTTTAACGCACATTTTGCAGCCTATACAGCCAACTTCACAAACTGCCTTTACATTCTTCCCCAGATCCTGTGTCGAGCAAGGCACATAAACCCGGGCTCGCAATGTGTGCAGTTCAATGATATTTTTCGGGCAGGTTTTAACACAAATGCCACAACTGACGCATTTGTCTGGATTGACGACGGGAAAATTTTCCACCATTTCAATCGCATCAAAAGGGCACGCTTCAGCGCACTCACCAAGTCCAATGCAGGCATACTGGCAAGCTGAAGGCCCCCCAAAAGTCAGATTTGCTGCAGTACAGGACGCAAACCCTAAATACTCATGTTTATGGCTGACACGTCCTTCCTCACGTGAACAGCGCACCAGAGCAATCTGATCTTCAACAGCAGTCAGTTTTTTTCCGGTAAGTTCAGCCACAACACTTGCGACTTTTTCCTTGCCTGGGAAACAGAGATTTGGTGGGACATCGGGGTCATTGACAACCGCAATGGCATATCCTTCGCACCCTGGATATCCGCAGCCGCCACATTGCGCTAGCGGCAGAGACTCTAGAACCTCTTCAATAAGAGGATTCGTTTCAACCGCGAATTTATGGGCTGCCAGAGCAAGCCCTATGCCGAAAAACAAACCGATGCACCCAAGAAGTACTACACCGCCGATTGCTATTTTTATTAATGCCGGATCCATTTTACACTCTCAATCATAATTCAAAAAGTTCTGTTGCCTGGTGCCCCAAAGAAGTTATTCCGTCTGTACTATTGATGTTCTTCATACCTATCCATCTCAACCCGCAGAGAAAGAATTAAAATATCTTCAGGCCGGAAAACCCGAGGAATGCCATGGCAAACTGCCCGGCAACAATAAATGCTATAGGAAGACCTTTAAACGTCGGTGGTATTTTGGCCAACTTGAGCCTTTCGCTTACGGAGCTCATAAGATAGAGCGCGAGGAGGAAACCTCCGCCGGCACCGAGGGAGAGCATAAAGGTTTCAAGAAAATTGTACTCATTACTTGCCATGATGAGCGGCACTGCGATAATAACACAGTTCGCTATCACCAGTACCAGAAACACCCCAAATGAGTTGAAGAGTATTGGGTTGACTTTACGTAGAATGGTATCAATAGCCTGGACCGTCAACGATGTCAGGCCAATAAAGACAACAATCTGCAGAAATGTTATGTTGTACGGTTTAAGGAAAAACTGGAAGAAAAACCAGCTCATAACACCAGTGGCCACCATTACCAGAGTAAAGACAACCCCCATACCTTTCGCTGTTGATTTTCTTTTTGCGGTGCCAAAAAATACGCAGAGACCAAGATACTTTGTGAAAACAAAATTGTTGATGACTAAAGCGGATATAAGGATAGAAAAGAGATAGCCGAGATAGGATTTTGATACCGTAAAAACCTGCTCGGCAGTACCATCTACCTTAGCTATCGAGACAACATGTGCAGTTGTGGTGTTAAGAGATTCCTTAAAGAGCAGGCTTGCCGTTCTGTTATCATCAGAGAGTACCACCTCTTCCAGTTCCAGCCGAATATCAGGATCGTTCTCTTCATAAATCGTGTAATTATCAAAATCCTTTGCAACGGCGGGATCAACCGGCTTGGCAAACTCAAGAATGATCTCGTTTTCAGCGCCGAAACTTTTATCGATGATGAATCCTGCAGTCCAGCCGGCTGTCGGCAGCAAGAAGAGTAAAAGTGCAGCAAGTAACAGTGGTTGTAAGGCTTTTCCATTCATTATTTCAGCCCCTTGGATCGTTTATAAACAATTTCTATGTAATTAAAAAAGGCCATCATTAAGCCAACAACGAAAAACCCAGCACTTGGAAGAATGAAGAAAAGTAAGGGTTTGAACCCAAGTACGTCATACCCGAGAATTGCGCCTGAACCGAGAAGTTCACGGACAAAACCAATGGTCATCATGCCTACCATAAAACCAAGCCCCATACCCAGTCCATCCCAGAACGACGCACTGACCGGCTCTTTACAGGCAAACATCTCAAGCCGCATAGTGATGATGGCAAAAGCGACGATTATTTTGACAAAAATCCCCATTTTTGCGTAAGCATCAGGCATTGTTGCCGCGAGAGTCAAGTCAATAACAGTAACCCAGGTGGCGATGGTAAGTGTATACGTCGGGATCCTGATGCGCGGGTGAATGACATTTTTAAAAACTGAAATAGTCACGCTGGAAAAGACCTGAACAAAAAGCACTGCAACACCGAGCATAAAGCCGTTCATAACGGTAGTAGAGATACCAACCGCCGGGCACATTGACAACGCCAGCTTAAATATCGGGTTTTCAGCAAGAATGCCATTGGCCACCAGCTGAAAACTTGTTTTATCATTAGCCACGATTCAAACCTCTCTTTGTGGTTATAAAGATACTGAGATATTCTGACTGTCTATCACAGAATCCATTATATTAATCCGGTAGGCAAATTTTTTCGTCATTCCCTTCAGACCATCTGTAACCGCAACTGCAGAAATAGTAGCACCGGTTATCGCATAAATATCATTCCCGCGATATTCCGCCATTATCTTATCAAGATCCTGCGGTTCCACTTTTACTTCAAGAGCTTGAAGATATTCATCCGGAATCGGTTCTTTGACAACTTCAAGGCTTTTCAGTACATCAAAAGGTTTTCCGTTGAATTGGTTTTTAAAATAGTCCTGTTCTATTTCTCCTCCAAGGCCGGGGTCTTCTTCATGCTCAAGAACCTCAAAGCCTATTATAGAGAAATCGGTCCGCAAGGCCAGCATAACAGCTATGTGTGTCTTGAATCCTGGAAATTTTCCCGAAAGAAGATACGCTACCCGTTTACCGTTTTCGGTAATAACCTGAAACTGTTCAGCAAAACGAATGTCTCGTCCGGGTCCTACTGCCTCTCTTATGGCGGCATCACGTTCCTTCGCCTGTCGCGCTGCGGTGTCGTCAAGAGCTACCGGATCAGTAGAAGCCAACTCACCTTCGAGATCAATCTGAATAAAGGTGTACTCTTTTTCCGCCCCTTCTCCAGATTCGAGCAGATACCCTATAAACTGGTCGTTCCCTTGAGATACCACATAGCGATATACGGTCGTCATGGCAACTTCCTGGGGAACTTCACCTTCGAAGCCAAGAAGAGAAAAAGCAACCCGCTCTTCCTTGGCATGTTCATTTTTCGTTTTTGCCTTATTGGTTAAGACGAACGTTGTTCCCATGACTGTACCTGCAAGGATACAGGACAAAGTCAGCCGGAAAATGATGGTTAAAATGTTTTTCATTTTTCCCCTCCCTGTGGCAATGCAAACCGTTTCTGCTTGAACCAGCCGTCAAAAACAGTAGACAAAGGATTCATAAGGAGGATGGCATAGCATATACCCTCAGGATAACCGCCTTTCAGCCTGATGAGAACGGTCAATGCACCGATACCGATGCCGTATACAATCTGGGATTTTTTATTCGATGGGCTGGTAACGTAGTCTGTTGCCATGTAAAATGCCCCGAGAATTGCCCCACCAGTCAGTATTGCCAGTAAAGGATCACCTGAAAAATACCCTTCACCTCCGAAGACCCAGGTAAGCAACGCTATCGATCCCAGAATGGAAACAGGAATATGCCAGGTGATATATCTTCGATACAACAGATACAAGCCTCCAAGCAGTATAAGAAATCCGGAGGTTTCACCTATGCAGCCTGGTTTCCAGCCAAGGAAGAAACTTGTATATAGACTCGCACCCTCTCCAAACTGTGCGGTAAAGGCAGCCATGCCCTGTTCTTTCATTACCGCCAGTGGCGTTGCTGTTGACACCGCATCAATGGAGGTGCCAAGATAGGAGAAAATTGCCACACCTTCAAGCGGTGGCAGCCAGGCTGATGTCATTGCCACCGGGAATGATGCCAGCAAAAAAGCACGACCAAGCAACGCCGGGTTAAAAAAGTTATACCCAATTCCGCCAAGAATATGTTTCCCGATATATATTGCAAAAACTGCGGCCAGGACAGGAAGAAGCGGAGACACCCCGGGAGGTATGATAAACGCCAGCAACAGGCCGGTTAACACGGCGCTGCCGTCCTTAACAGTGACTGTTCTTCCCAGAGCTTTCTGACTGGCAGCCTCTACAGCAACACAACTCGCCACCGAAACTGCTGTTATGAAAAGCACCTGAATCCCAAAGACAAAGACCGACAGGATCAGCGGTGGCACCAGACAGGCCACCACGGTCCACATGATTTTTTCAACCGACTCGGTGCTCTTAATATGCGGAGAAATGGAGACTTTCCATGTCCCCGGCTGGGCAGCCGGCAGGTTATCTTGCGTTTGCTGTTCTATCACTTTTCTCCTCAATACCGTATTTGATAGTTGACTCATCGCCCCTGAACGCGGGACGGCCGACTCTCTCTAATTTCGTTTCGCCTTCATCTTTGCCAGACGGACAAACTGGACCAACGGCCTCTTGGCAGGGCAGACGTAAGCGCATGAACCACACTCAAAACATTCAAAAACTCCAAACGGCTCTGTTTCTTCAGCATAATTTGATTCGACAAATAACCCGATCTCTTTAGGCTCTAACCCCATGGGACAGGCATCAAGACACCAGCCGCAACGGATGCATTGAGAATGTGGAGTTGTATCTATTTCCTCTTCTGTGAGGAAAAGTACAGATGAAGTCGTTTTGGTAATAGGAATGTCGAGATTCGACACCGCAAAACCCATCATCGGTCCACCAAGGACAATTTTTTTCAATTCTGGACGTACTCCACCAAGATACTCTACAATATCGGAAACTTTCGTACCGACTTTCACCATAAGATTGGCGGTTCGCTCTATACCCTTGCCGGAAATGGTAACCACCTTTTCATACAGTGGTTTTTCCAGCACAACCGCATCATACACAGCTTTTGCCGTGGAAACATTCTGTACAACCACACCCACTGCTGAAGGAAGAGCATAACCGGGAACCTTTCTGCCGGTTACCGACTGGATAAGCTGCTTTTCAGAGCCTTGAGGATATTTGACCTCAAGAGCCCTTACTTCGATGGTATAATCAGCTTCGGCTGCTTTTTGTGCTGCGTCGCTCAGGGCCTGAATGGCATCCGGTTTATTGGTCTCAATACCGATCAGACAGTTGCGAATCCCGAGAATGCGCAATATCACCTTGGCTCCCTCGACAATTTCTTCGGCATGCTCAACCATCTGACGGTGATCTGCAGTTATATACGGCTCACATTCAGCGCCGTTCAGCACCAACGTGTCCACCGGACTCGTGCTTGGCGGGGAAAGTTTGACATGGGTAGGAAATCCCGCTCCACCTATCCCGATGATTCCGCCATTTTTAACCTTCTCAAGGAGCGTCTTGGGATCCACACTCTTCCACTCCTTTTTTTGATACTGCAGAGGTACTGCGTCCGTATCGACTGCAATGGTAATTGATGGAGCTTTGAGGCGAAGAGGATGCGCAGATGTTGAAATTGCCTTAACTTTACCCGAGACAGGGCTGTGAAGCGGTACACCCAGTCCTTTCTCAACATTCGCGAGCAGACCACCCTCCGTTAGCTCATCTTTGCGAGCAACAACAGGAATGCAAGGGGCACCAATGTGCTGGGTGAGAATAACTTCCAGTTCCGCTGGGACCGGCATTACCTCTATCTGCTTATCTGCGGTCAGCTGCTTCGATTCCGGCGGATGTACACCACCTTTAGGAAATGTAAATAATGTCGTCATAGCGCAAGCATGGCTCAATAAGTATTCAGTCGAATCGACTTCCTGCCGTATTTCGACTGCAGCTGCAGGCCAGCGTCTCGCGACACCTGATGTTGACCTGTCAGCTTTTAGTATCTAAAATAACTCTTCTTTTCAGCTGTCGAATGCATGTCAATGCATTCCATTTCCACCTTTTCTACTCCACTACTCACTCAATTCCCGCGAAATGCTTCATAAACTGGATTCTCTGCAGTGATTCCAAATCAGCATCATCCGCATATCCAAGCTTTCCTCGAAACTCATTAATTGAGTGGAAAGAGTGTTCTTCCATCCACTTTTCCAGTCCATCTACAATCTCTGCGAGACATGTTGTGCCGTTTTTATAAACGGTCGAAACAACCTGAACAGCGCTGGCCCCGGCAAGTAATTGCTTTATGACTCCTTCGCTGTCATGCACTCCCGTGGAAGCGGCAAAATCCTGCTCAAATCTCCCTGCAAGCAATGCAATCCAGCGCAAAGATGTTGAAATCTCTTCCGGGGTGGAAAAAACCGGAGCAGGACGAACTTTTAATGCTTTGATATCAAAGTCCGGACGATAATATCTGTTGAACAGAACAAAACCAGCTACTTTGCCTGTCCAGCTCAACCTTGCCACCAGATTGGCAAGCGATGAAGAGTAACGACTCATTTTTAATGAAATCGGTATAGAAACAAGGTTCGCTACTTTCTCAAGTACATCGAAGTAGATTTTTTCATACTCCTCGCTTTTTCTGCGTGGATCGCTCGGCAGCAATGAGATATTTATCTCCAGGGCATCAGCGCCTTCGCTTTCCACAGCTTTGGCGAAAGATACCCACTCATTCCCGGTGATACAGTTAATGGAAGCGATAATCGGTATTCCCGCTTTCTTTTTTGCTTCACGGAGCATCCCCAGGTAGTCGGAAACGGCGCTCTCTCTGGTGTATTCGCGAATATAATCAAAAGCACCCGGGTATTCGGCATTATAACTTTCGACATTCTGGTTCAGTTCTGCAAGAATCTGCTCTTCGAAAAGGGATTTTAAAACAACCGCCCCAGCATTGTTGTCAGCCATTTCACAGATTTTATCGACAGAACTGGTCAACCCGCAACTTCCTACGATTACAGGGGTTTTTAACTGCAATCCAAGATAACTCGTTGAAAGATCTTTCATATCCTCTTTTCACGTTAGAGTAAGTAGCAGCAACCAAAGGCCATGGTTAGAACCTATGGCCAACTGCTTGTGCTTTTTGTGCTTTTTATGCTCAAAAAAACCGCCACATATGCAATGCATTACGGCGAAAATATCTACCAAAAAACACTAAGGAGGACAAGTTTTTTCGTATACCACGTCATAACAACTTTTATAAATATCTGCTTTATCAATATATTATTTTTTGTATTGTTTTATCGTGCTAATTGACACATATAACTTCGTAGAAGAATTGTCTCTCAAAAGTCGCTCTCTTTGCACATCAACCTCGCTAGATTATATCTACCAGCATTCTTCTGCCCACCAAAATTTTGGCAAGATACGCAACAAATCGACTCCTTCTCCGAAATACTTATGGACGAAACAGATGAAATACCAGAATATAGCGGTCATGAAACTGCAATATCTTTTCACTCATCCTCTTTTGAATCTTATTGCTGGAGCCATCTGCATCAGCTTTTCAGGAGTATGGGTAAAAATTGCTTCTGTTCCACCCTCTTCATCCGCTTTTTATCGGGTGTTCTTCGGTTTTCTTTTTCTCCTTGTTATCACCGTCCGCTTAAAAGAGAGGCACCGGATCAGCCTGTCTCTTGCAGTATTGGGAAGCATCACAGGAATACTTTTCGCGCTCGACCTGCTCTGCTGGCACCAGTCTATAAAATATGTCGGCCCAGGGCTGGCAACCATTCTCGGCAACTTTCAGGTTTTTGTCCTTGCCGTTGTCGGCATTTTGATTCTCAAAGAAAGGTATAGCAACCTCTTGCTGATATCGCTCCCTCTTGCTGTAGTTGGTCTTTTTCTCATAGTTGGTTTCAGTTGGTTCAGAACAGCCGGAGATTACCGCACAGGAATCGGCTACGGTCTTGCCACGGCAGTCTTTTACTCTGCCTACATTCTCGCACTGAAGGAACTTTCCGTCAGATGCAGCAGCAAAATTTTCCCCATGCTGCTTGCTTCACTGACAACTTCAATTGCGCTGGGGATGTATATGCTTATCAACAACGACCCTTTTATCATCCCCGATCTTACCTCCTTTTTCAGCCTTGCCGCACTTGGCCTGTTCAGCCAGTGCCTCGGCTGGCTTCTTATAGCAACATCGCTTTCTTCTATTAACACCTCATACGCAGGTCTCATTCTTCTCCTCCAGCCTGCTCTTTCTTTTGTGTGGGATGTTCTCTTTTTTGCCCGACCAACGGATTTCCTTAACTGGACAGGCGTCGTTGTCACTCTTATGGCCATTTATCTTGGCGTACGTTCCAAAAAAGGGCCAGTATAATCTTTCTTATTTTAAACAACTGTTTTATAGTCAAATTTATCGGACACATGATCATGAGCTGCATCAGCAAAATTATGCAAAAGCGTCTCTATTTATCAAACCCATAAAACAGCTAATATGAGCAATCGCTTATGAAAGTTATCCACTATACCGACATCCCCGGCCTTTCATACAACGCTGAAACGGTAAAAAATGTTACCGGGCGGGTGGCTATCGGCAAAGATGACGGCGCCCCTCATTTCTGTATGCGCCTCTTTACCATCGGCGCTGGCGGCCATACTCCGCGCCACTTCCATGAATGGGAACACGAAATCTTTGTTCATAGCGGTAAAGGACAAGTCTTCAGAGAGGGTCAATGGACAGACATACATCCTGGAACTGCAATCTTTATTCCGGGCGGAGAGGAGCATCAGCTGCGAAACACAGGGAGCGAGGATTTCACTTTTTTGTGCCTGATACCTCAAGGTGTCCCTGAGCTCTAACTGTTCATTTATTAAAAAGCCGGTCCTGTAGCATTGCAGAACCGAAAAGATATTGATTCGCAAACAGGGCTTGGAAACACAAAAATTGCAGCTGGAGAGTGGCATAGTATTGTTCCCCACCTGCTCTCCAGTCATTAAGGCATCCAGAGGAACCTGATATGTTAAAGAGATTTTCCATTTCCCTCGAAGAAAACCTGCTTGACTCCTTTGATACGTACATAAAGGCACAGAGCTACAATAACCGTTCAGAGGCCATTCGCGACCTGATCCGCAAAGCACTGGTCAGGCAAGCGTGGCTCAGCGACAGTGATGTTATGGGTGTGATCACATTGGTCTACGATCATCATCAGCATCAGCTCCAGGAAAAAGTGACCGAACTGCAGCATGGACATCATCACCATATCGTATCAACTACGCACGTTCATATGGATCATCACAACTGCCTTGAAGTAATCATTGTGCGAGGGAAAGCTAAGGAAGTACAGGAGTTGGCCGATAAACTTATCGCTTTAAGAGGGGTAAGAGACGGCAATCTGGCCATGAGCAGCACAGGACAGGACCTGCACTGATTTCTAAGATACTCTGCCTGCCTGGGCCCGGCGATTACAGCCGGCCCAGGTTTAACAGCCACAGGCAGCCTTACTATAAGGCCATTATCATCTCAAACTTACGTTTGGATAGCCCTGCTTACGGACTGAGAAGCTCATTTTTCAGATCAGAACCTACAGGTTTATCTCCAAGCCATATAGCGAGAAGGGCATCATTGAAATCCTTTCCTTCTATTACCCCTTCAACATTCCCCTTAATTGTTACTCTTGTCCCTGTACCCGGAAAATAATCAAAGACAATCACATCACCAGCAACCATATCTTCATCAAACATGGCATTAAACGTATCAATCCGTGACTGCAGCGATCCTAATGACTCTTCACCCTGGTTGGCTGCAAATCCTTCATTCCAAGCCTCTATCAGCTTATCTTTGCCGACTTCGTCGTAGAGAAAATGCATGACTATCCTCTTCTCTTTTTCGTCTGCAATAACAAGAGATGCATCTTCAGAGGGATTGGCAAGATACAATGCAGCTATATAGATTTTGAAGAACAGTTTTTTACGAATACCGGCACCATTAAGATGCAGGGTTACTCCGCTTTCTGAAACCAGCTGCTCATCGAAGGGAACTCCAGCAATATCCTTTGCCCACAATGGATTTACAAAAAGCAAAAATGCAAAAGCTACAAAGAGTGCACGCATCACTTTACCTCCCCGAAGTTTTATGTTAACCAACACAGTGACCGAATCGGGCAACCGACCGGCGCATACCAGGTGATCAGAAATGAACGAAACGAATATCACCTTAACGTAAAGATGAAGATAACACCACATTTTTCTATTACGCGATGACAGACTCCTTAGAGAGAATAATAACACAATCGGGAACCATTTTTGGTCTTGCCTGCAATACAACAGGTATCGTCAACGAAGTACGTAAACGTCACGATTTAGGCCCAACAGCAGCAGCGGCTCTCGGCCGCGCCATCACAGGTGCCGTTCTCCTCGCCGGACTTCTTAAAAACGACCAGAACATTCAGCTGATTTTTGAGGGCAACGGGCCCTTAGGTAAAGTTGTCGCCCAGGCGAGCAGTTCGGGGTGGAGCAGAGGATATGTCGCAGAGCCCAGGGCGGAGCTTCCACTTAAAAACGGCCGTATTGACGTGGCAGGAGGGATTGGCAAGGCCGGCTTCTTACGAGTTATAAAAGATATCGGCTTCAAAGAGAAATACACGGGCCTGGTGCAGCTTTACACCAGTGAGATTGGTGAAGATATCGCGTATTACCTCACCGAGTCAGAACAAACACCCTCCACCATCAACCTCAGTATACACCTCGAACCGGACGGCACTGTTGCAGCCGCAGGTGGGTACCTCATTCAGGCATTGCCTCCTGTTAGTGACGAAGTTCTGCAAGAGCTGGAAGAGAATACCCGGAATCATGAGTCAGTTTCCGCCTTGCTGACCTCTGGCTTCAGTCCTCTAAAAATTCTTTCCCATCTTTTTCAAGGAGTTCCCCATAAACACACAGGGAGTACGGCGCTGTCGTTCAGCTGCTTCTGCTCCAAAGAAAAAATGGAGAACATCCTGCACACTCTCAGCCAGGATGACATCAACTACCTTCTTGAACAAAACGAAGGCGTCGAAGTAAAATGCGACTGGTGCAATGAAAACTATTGCTTCTCCAGAGACTACCTTTTATCACTGGCAGCACAGAAAAAACACACGGGATAAAAGGACAAAAGCTTCACACCGCAGCTCCCCCCCTGAATATTTCACGTAAAACCCTCGATGAGGGTATTTATATACTGTTATTCCTGGCAATTATCATTGCGTTTATTGGAGAGTTCTGTGGTACAATTTGTACATTCGATGGGTAAGAAACTCATTTCGGCGAACAGGCCGAAGCGCTGTTTCCACATATTACCCATCAGGAGTTTTTTTCAAAAACCGGTCATTTTTTGAGGGGGGTAGTCACTCTGTGATAACCCTATGCTGTTATACTTCTGGAAAATCCTACCAGGAGGTACAGTATGAAAACAATAAGCAGACTACCAGGAACCGGAATTTTTGCGAAACAGACTGGAAGCAACCACTTCCTCCCCCATGCAACTCACAAAAAATACATCCGATTGTGGATATCAAGGATCATTAAAGAGCACCAGGATGTCTTTGAAAATTTGACTATTTTTTTCATAACGACAACACTCTTTCTTGGTGTTTCCTACCTCTTCTTGTTCCAGCTGGCGGAACATGGCTGGTAAGACCCTTCTCCAGCAAAAAAACCTCAATCGATTCTGTCTATAGACAGATTACTCTTTTTCTTTCCAGTCAGGTCGAAGATACAGCTCCGTAAGTTGATTACGCGACACCGAGGCAGGTGCCTCGGTTAAGGGGCAGGTGGCTTTTTGTGTTTTAGGGAAAGCAATAACATTTCTGATGGAATTGCTGCCGGTCATAATCATCAAAAGCCGGTCAAGTCCAAATGCTATGCCGCCATGAGGCGGTGCGCCCAGCTCAAGTGCTTTAATCAGAAAACCGAATTTCTGCTGAGCTTCTTCCTCGGATATGCCCAGAGCCTGAAGCACCTTCATCTGGACCTCTTTCTGGTGAATACGAATAGATCCGCCGCCGATTTCTGTTCCATTAAGCACCAGATCGTAGGCTCGACTGTAAACAGCTGCAGGATTGGAAACCAGCATATTTTCCTGCTCATGGCGAGGCGCAGTAAAAGGATGATGCAGAGCCTGGTACCGCTTTTCTTTTTCATCATATTCCATTAATGGAAAATCCGTCACCCAGACAAAATCAAAAACACCAGTCTGTATTAAACCGAGCCGGCGGGCAAGTTCGCTGCGCAACTCCCCGAGAGACTGGAAAACCACTGAAGCCTTATCCGCACCAAAGAAAAGAAGATCCCCTTCTCGAGCATCAAGGATCATGTTTATTTCATTCCGTTCCTCATCGCTGAAAAATTTAGCAATGGGCGACTGCCATTCACCTGCAGCCTTCATCTTTACCCAGGCCAGACCCTTGGCGCCGAATTGAAGGACATATTCCGTAAGGATATCAAGATCCTTTCTGGAAAATACTGCGCATCCTTTTGCATTAATCGCTCTAACAGTACCGCCACCGTCCGCCACTTCGCGGAACACCTTGAAACCACAACCCTCTGCAACCCTCGTAAGATCTATGAGTTCAAGGCCGAAACGCATATCAGGGCGATCTGTCCCAAAACGACTCATCGCCTCATCATAGGTAATCCTTTTGAATGGCGGAGCAACATTCACATCAAGAGTCGACTGAAATAGAGCACTGATCATCCCTTCGGTTATTTCAATGATCTGCTCCTCATCGACAAAGGACATTTCCATATCAATCTGGGTGAACTCCGGCTGTCGGTCTGCCCGCAGATCTTCGTCACGGAAGCATTTGACAATCTGGTAATAACGGTCCATGCCGGCCATCATCAATAACTGTTTGAACAGCTGAGGCGACTGTGGCAGTGCATAAAATTTCCCGGCATTAACCCGGCTCGGCACGAGATAGTCCCGCGCCCCTTCTGGAGTAGAACGGGTCAACATCGGGGTTTCTATATCAAGAAAATCATGGGAGTTGAGAAAGCTTCTGACCGCCTGCACCGCCCTGTGCCTCATGACGAGGTTAGCTGCCATTTCAGGTCGACGCAAGTCCAGGTAACGATACTGCAGTCGAATAGTGTCTGAGACTTCGCTATCTTCATCCAACGGAAAAGGCGGAGTCTCACTTGTGTTGAAAATCCTCAGTTCATCCACCAGTACTTCGATTTCTCCCGTCGAAAGTTTGAGATTGGCCATATCACCAGGCCGTGCCGCAACCGTTCCTCGGATACCGAGCACCCATTCGCTGCGAAGCTGATGGGCCTTGGCATGTACTTCAGGGTTCACGGCTGGATTGAAAACAACCTGCGTTATACCGCGCCGGTCTCGCAGATCTATAAAAATGACCCCGCCGTGATCTCTTCTGCGTAAGACCCACCCCATCAGCACAACTTCTTCACCAACATTTTTCAGGCCAAGCACATCACAGTAATGTGTCCGGCGTAGCGTTCCCATGGCTTCCATAATAAGTAGTTTGTGTAAAAGACTATTGAAAAGGATTATTATTGAATACTCCGAACCTTCACAGGGATCATTGTATCATAAACTCAATTATTCGTAAAAATTGCAACATACCGGCTAACCCGAATGGGGAAGCAGCGTTGAGACAACAGCTTCAATTTCGTCTTCCTGCAAAACAACGCTCAATTGTTCCTGAGTATACATATTTCGCAATAGTCCTGCATTATTGGCCAGCTCCTGGTCACCTATGATCAACACAAATGAAGCGTCGGCCTTATCGGCCTGTTTCATCTGACTTTTCAGACTGCGCCCCTCATGATCCAACGCCACGCTCAGTCCCCGACATCGCAGCTTATGCGCCAGGTTGAAAGTAAACGTGGATGCCTTTTCGCCCAGACCCGCGATAAATACATCCACGCCTCTTGTCTCTTCTGCCATATCCTTCTGCTGGAGAAGCAGGATCAGGCGCTCAAGCCCAATGGCAAAACCTATGCCTGGACTGTCGGGCCCGCCAAGCTGTGCAACCAGACCGTCATATCTGCCACCAGCACAGACTGCCGCCTGAGCGCCGAGATCTGTAGTGAGAAACTCAAAAGTAGTCCTGCAGTAATAATCAAGACCACGAACCATGAACTTATTTAATGAATAGGATATCTCAAGACCCTCAAGTGACCGTTGTACCACGCTGAAATGATCGGCACAGATCGGGCAGAGATGCTCCTGAATGGATGGCGCATCTTGTACTAATTGCCGACAATGAGGATTTTTACAATCAAGAACACGTAATGGATTCGTATTTACCCTTCTTTTGCAATCATCGCAGAGCCCGTCTTTGTGGACATGGAGAAAATCCAGCAGACGGCGACGGAATTCAGGCCGACATTCCGGGCATCCCAAAGAATTGAGCTCCAGACTGACACCGACGCCAAGTTCTGTGAAAAAGAGCGCAGCCATTGCCATGAGTTCTGCATCCACCCTGGCATTCTCAGAACCGAGGACCTCGGCACTGATCTGATGGAACTGCCTCAATCTTCCCTTTTGCGGCCGCTCATGCCGAAACATTGGGCCCACAGTAAAAAGACGCTGCACAGGTTTTTTAACATACAAGCCATGCTGGATGTATGCTCTGACCAACGAAGCAGTGGCTTCTGGTCTCATGGTTACCTGTTTATCAACAAAGGTGTACATCTCCTTTTCTACGATATCAGTTGCTTCTCCTATGGATCTTGCAAATAGTTCTGTTTTTTCAAGTATGGGAAGTTGTATTTCGGCAAAATCAAACCGCGCCAGTATGGTACGAGCAGTTTCCAACACGCTGTTCCACAGAATAACCTCTTCGGGTAAAATATCTTTAAAACCGTTGAGGGAAGTAATTTTCACACCATTCCTCCAATTTTTGCGATGCATCATCTAAAGTCATCTAAAGATCAGCCAAAAATAACAGAATAGAAAACAAAAATGACGAAAAGTCAAGCAGTCCAAGAAAAAGCAGCTAAAAACCAGCACGGCAAACGTTTTTTCAACATCTTACTCCAGGCATCACATCAACCTTGGGATTTCATGAAAATAATATAATCACAGCTTGCTTTCGCATGTTTCTTGACACAGTTTTCTTCAGAAAAATGATTATTCTATTGCTATATAGTTATTGTTTACGTACAAGAATACCGAAACAAGCACCATGTTCTGCAGTAATTGAGCGCTCCTGCCTTTTACTGATACCACTCCTTCCGGTACGTCAAGAACCTGGAGGAGATTGTCCAGTTTTTCAAAGCTGTCATCAGTTAGCTTGACAAATGATATGAAGATGGGCAATATCGGGGTCTACCATCAACACCATCCTATAGGAGTGTTTTACATACATGAAGTTACCATCTCTCAAAATAGCTGATCTTATAGCACCTGTGCCCCTTATACAGGGAGGCATGTCCATCAGGGTCTCCACGTCTTCTCTTGCTGCTCCGGTCGCTAACTGTGGAGGCATCGGCATTATTGGAGGATCAGGCATTCCTGAAGAAGAATTACAGGAAGACATTCGCCGGGCTAAATCCCTGACAGACGGCATTGTAGGAGTCAACATCATGTATGCCATGAAGAATTTTTACAATCTGGTTATGGCATCCATTGACGCCGGCGTGGACATGATTGTCACCGGGGCAGGTTTTTCCAGAGATATCTTCAAAATAGGCAAAGAGAAAAATACACCTATTGTCATGATTGTATCCTCTCCCAAACTTGCCGCATTAGCCGAACGCCTCGGCGCTGCCGCGATTATCGCCGAGGCCAAGGAAGCTGGAGGACATCTGGGTACCACGCTCCCTCTTAGAGAAATTTTTCCTCCTATCCGTGATGCTGTAAAAAAGATACCTCTGATCGCTGCAGGAGGCATTACCAACGGGTATGAAATGGCCGAAATGATGGATAAGTATGGCGCCGATGGAATACAGATCGCCTCACGTTTCGTGCTCAGCAAGGAGTGCGACGTCTCTGACAACTACAAACAGGCTTTCCTCAATGCCCGTCAGGAAGATATTGTCCTGACGACCTCTCCTGTAGGTCTTCCCGGGCGAGCCATCAACACGCCTTTCGTCCAGTCTCTCGCCGATGGCAAAGATCTTTCTACTAAAAAATGTGAATTTCTCTGCTTAAAAAAATGCGACCATCATTATTGCATCAATGAGCGCCTCAACATGTCCAAGGAAGGCAATATCCAGGAAGGTCTAGTTTTCTCCGGGGAGAACACCTATAAAATGAAGTCAATCCTCAGCGTCGCTGAAATATTTGAAAGATTTACCAGAGAAGCCGAATCTGTTTACAAGGAAGGAAAGGGTTTCTCTCCGGCCACATGACATGCCCCTTGACCTCTGATCATCATCGCTTCCCTCAACCATGACAGGCCCAGCAAACGAAACTCCACTCACGACGGGACCCCGTATCATTCCCCAGGAGTCCCACCCCATCCGCCCAGACATGGTTGACAAAGACGCTGTTTTCGTTATGC
The DNA here is from genome assembly GCA_036350815.1 of Desulfopila sp. Taxonomy (GTDB): domain Bacteria; phylum Desulfobacterota; class Desulfobulbia; order Desulfobulbales; family Desulfocapsaceae; genus Desulfopila_A. Next base: position 1,415 of record JAZBNU010000031.1, on the reverse strand, counting down.
GTAAACTTAACCAGGCTGGTTTTTCCAGTTATCTGGTAGGAGGAGGAGTACGAGACCTCTATCTTGGCAAGTCTCCAAAAGACTTCGACATCAGTACGGATGCCCGCCCTGGTCAGATACGTCGCATATTTCCCAACAGCTCGACTATCGGGCGACGTTTTCGTCTTGTGCAAGTCTTTTTCAAGGCGGGAAAAGTTATCGAAGTATCAACACTCCGGTCCTTAAGCGAACATGATCTGGACGGTCCTGAAGCCGTGCTGGCACCTAACAATACATACGGCAACCTGCCCGAGGACGCTCAACGTCGAGATCTCTCTATCAATTCCCTCTTTTATGAACTGGAAAACAATACTATAATCGACTATGTTGGCGGGGTTCAGGACCTCGACAACTCCTGCATTCGGATCATCGGTGAACCTGAAAAGCGCGTCACCCATGATCCAGTCAGAATGATGCGCGCCATCCGCCATTGCGCTCGAACTGGTTTCGCTATTGAAAAAAACACCTGGAAGTCCATCTGCCGAAATCATCACAAACTTACCGTCTGTCCACCATCCAGAATTCGCGACGAACTTTTCAAAGATCTTTATGGAGGAGCCAGTGCCCCGTGGTTTGATTTGGCGCTGGACTCAGAACTGTTCTTTACTCTTTTTCCATTTTATCGTGAAATTTTATACGGCTCTTTCTCCTCTCAACCAAATTATCTCGAGCAGATGAAGTCCATTATGGAGATATTCGACGAAATAAGCCAAAAATCTCAATATGGAAAAGAGCGCAAACTCCCAAAACATTTTGTCCTTGCCCTTCTTCTTCTTCCCTGGGCTGAGGCCTCTTTCAATCTCCCGCATCTCAAACTCAAAGGCCCGGGAGTCTATCAACTCGCTAAAAGGTTACGTAACGAAATCGATGTTTTGCTTGGCAGCCAACTCAATTTACGCAGATCAGTTCGCCAGGAAATGGTCACCCTGCTCTGCAATCTGCCTCATTTTGTGCGACATGTGCAAAATAACTCCTTTCCAAAGTGGCTCAAAAAGAAAAGTTACTATCAGGAGTGTCTACTCTTTTGCCAATTTCGACAAACGATCCACTCTGAGGCCAACGCTCCGGCAATACTTGAAACCCTCGACCACAGAGACCTACCACAGGAGCCTGCCTCACCCCAGCGAACCGAATTCACAAAGCGAAAGTCGCGTCCGGCATTTTCCCCCCAAAACAAAGGAGGCGTTTTCGGCTTTCGCAAGTGATTAGACTTGACATTCTTCCGGTGGTCCCTATACTAATAATGGTTATCTCTATCGATCCTCCAATCATCGGAGGGTCCCGGCTCCTGCACGCCCCCATCCCCCCGGCATAACAGTACCTTTTATAAAAATAAATATTATTTATTTTTATGTTAAGGATTAGTTATGTTTGCT
>JAZBNU010000030.1:0-7157 GCA_036350815.1 Desulfopila sp. | reverse complement strand
TGTGTATATGGCTACGCATTCATCTCGTATCCGCACTTTCAGTTACCATTACCGTGAAAAACACGGCCATGGTCTGGGGAAGATTCCGCTGGACCTGGGAATCCCCTGTCCAAATCGCGAAACAGGAGGGTGTGTGTTCTGCTCGGCCCGAGCTTTTGCCCCTGCCTATCTGCACAACAAAAGTGATATTGCCCAGCAGATCTCCGCAGGGAAAAAACATCTTCTGAAAAACAGATTTTCAAGATATCTTGCCTACTTTCAGCAGGAGACTCCAACGGTCATGGAGGATGAGCATTTTATAGCGGTCTGCGCTGAGGTTCTCGAAGATCAGGACTGCCTTGGGCTGATCATTTCCACCAGGCCGGACTCCTTGCCCATCTCTCTTCTGCACGGACTTGCCATCCTTCTTGAAAAAAGCGGCAAAAGCTGTCTGTTTGAGTTGGGCCTGCAGTCTGTTCATGCTGCCTCACTGGAGCTGCTGAACAGAAACCATACTTATGCCGAGTTCTGCAGCTGCCTTAAGGAATTGCGTCGTTTTGACTGTTTTGAGGTCGGTGTCCACCTCCTTTTCGGCATCCCCGGAGAATCGAAAGAAGATATGGTTTCCTCGGTGACGCAGGTCTGTGCCCTTGGCATCGATGCATTAAAACTCCATCATCTCCAGGTACTCAGAAATACGCCGCTGGCACAGATGTATGAGAGAGGAGAGGTCGTGCCGTTCAGCCTGGAAGACTATCTCGATTTTCTGGTCCATGTCATACCGCTGATTCCTGCAAATGTGGTGATCCACAGACTATGGGCTACTGCGCACCCGGATGAGCTGATCGCTCCGCGGTGGAATATTCTGGCAACTCACTTGAGCAGCCTCCTGCAGAATATGCTGCAGGAGAAGAACGTCTACCAGGGACAGTTGAGTCATTTTTAGACTCTGTACCCATGCCTGGCCTGTGGCGGGAAGAGCTGTTTTCTGTTTTGGTAAGCATTCCATCCCTGTGATATACTGAAGCTGAGAAGCATTCAGGAAAGAATCGTGCAGATATACTATATCCAGGTGCTGTTCGAGAGTGTGGGTTATGGTCGCCGCGGTTTGGGAGTCCTGCATACCGGCGGTTGGTACATCCTAGGAGACGGACGTGTCTTACAGAGAATGGGCGGTTGTATTGAAAGCGTAAAAATATGAAGAGATAAATGACGAAAACGAAAAATAAGGCCTGTGATATTGACAAATATATCTGTATGACGTAATAAATTAGATGTAACAATAATAAGGTAAGAGTACGATGAAATTTGACGAAACAAATCTCGCAATTATCAGGCATCTTCGTGATGGCCGGGTTGCTTTCAAGAAAATAGCAGATGATCTCAATGTTTCCGAAGGGACAATTCGTTCCAGGGTCAAGAAACTGCAGGACGAAGGGGTCCTGGAGATTGCCGGTCTGATAAATCCCGATTCGTTGCCGGATAAGTATGTCATTCTAGTTGGCGTTAAATTGAAGGATATGGACCTTGTCAAGAAGGCGGAAGAGTTCAGCACGCTGCGGGGAGTTATTTCTGTATGCGTGGTTACCGGCCGCTTCGACCTTATTGTAACAGTGATGCTCAAAAAACAGTTTGGAATGCTGGAGTTTTATACCCAGGAAGTTGCGGCAATCGAAAACGTCCGTTCTGTTGAGACGTTTGTTGTCTATAAAAGCTTTAATCTGAAAGTGCCACTAGTCCTTTGAGGCAGATTTATCACGCCGTTTGATACCTTTTCCCAGGTGTCAGGCGGCTAGGCGGTGGCTCTTCTCCTCTCACTGAAAAGGGTGATTCCATGAAAAAGACACCGCTTTACCAATGGCATATCGACAATGGTGCCAAAATGGCTGAATTTGCCGGGTATTCCATGCCTCTCTGGTACCCGCAGGGAGCGAGAACTGAGCATATCAGTGTGATTGAGCATGCCGGACTCTTCGACACCAGTCATATGGCTGTTCTCCTTATCCAGGGTGACGGAGCCCATCAGCTTCTTCAGCTGGCTTTCTCGAAGGATCTTGACAGATGCCTTGGTTTAAAGAAAACGCCGCTGGTCCAGGGGCGATCTGTTTACGGGGTATTTCTCAATGAACGGGGGCATGTGATAGACGATGCCATCGTCACCAGGCAAGCGGAATCTCTCTATACGGTAGTGGTTAATGCGGGAATGGGCGGCACAATATCCGACCATCTGCGGCAGCTGCCGACGGTCGCGCCAGTTGAGGTTGTCGATCTCTCCGACAAGCTTGGCAAGATAGATATTCAGGGACCTGCATCGGCTGATATTCTCGGGAGACTGCTCCAGGATCCGGCTGGCGTGTATACCGGTTTCCCCTATTTTTCTTCCAAGGGATGGTTTGACCTGTCCCAGCCCAAAAGCGTTCTGCTGGCCGATGGCACACCCATTCTGCTTTCCAGGACCGGTTATACAGGTGAGTTCGGTTTTGAAATTTTTCTCGAGCCGAGGCACCTTGAAAAAGTCTGGGGTGCTCTGTTGGAGGAAGGTGGAGACAGAATTTGCCCTTGCGGTCTTGCCTCCCGGGATTCTCTCCGTGCAGGTGCAATGCTGCCGCTTTCGCACCAGGATATCGGTGGCTGGCCGTTCAAGGCTAATCCCTGGCAATTTGCTCTTCCTGTGGATGAACGAGGAGTTTTTACCAAACGCTTTATCGGTGCCGAAGCGCTTCTGCATACAGAAAAAGTTCAGTTTACCTTTCCTTTTGCCGGTTTTGATCCTCGAAAAATTGTTCCCGGGGAGAATACCGCTGTCCTCGACGGGGAGGGTCGCAAAGTCGGCAGTATACTCACATGTGCAACGGATATGGCTATCGGCCGGGCAGGGGAGCGGATTGTTTCGCTGGCTACAGCGGTTACCGACGGCAGGCCTGAAGATTTTAAAGCAAAAGGATTGTGCTGCGGGTTTGTCATGGTTTCGGAAAAATTCAGTCCGGGGGCTCAATTGTTTTTGACAGACGGGAAGCGGAAAATACCGATTGAAATCCGTGAGGAGATCAGGCCGGATCGAACCGCGAGGCGAACCATGAGGGAGATGTTTCATAACTAAGAGAGGAGTGTAAGAATGAAAGAACTCGATGAAATTAAATTGCCTGATGACCTGCTCTACACTAGAGACCATGAATGGGCAAAGTTGGTGGGTGATGAGGTTCTTGTGGGGATTACTGATTATGCTCAGGATCAGCTGGGAGATATCGTCTTTGTGGAGATGCCTGAAGAGGGAGACAGTTTCGGCGCCGGAGAGGAATTCGGCACGCTGGAATCGGTAAAAGCGGTGTCGGAGCTCTATATCCCTTTGAGCGGTGAAGTCGTGGCGGTGAATGAGGAACTTGATGACGCCCCGGAGCTGATCAACAAGGACCCCTATAGTGCGTGGATCATAAAAGTGAAGCCGGACGATCCCGAAGAACTCGAGGATCTCCTGGACCATGATGCTTACCTCAAACTACTCGAGGGCGAATAAGGATCAGAGCGGTGATCGGCGCTTTTCCGATCGGCTGCTCTCCTGTAATCCTGTCGTATCCTGCAAACTGTAATGCGGAGGTTCTACAATGCGTTATCTTCCCCATACCGAAGAAGACATACAGACAATGATGGCACGGATCGGTGTCAAAAACTTTGAGGAATTGTTCCCTACCGTTCCACGGGATTGCAGGCATGACGAGGCAATGGCGTTACCTCCTCCTCATACGGAATGGGAGATCGATGCTCATATGGAGGAGCTGCGTTCCATGATGAGTATGGGGGCTCAGGGCAATGTTCTTGTCGGTGCCGGCAGCTACCATCACAATATTCCCTCAATTATCCCGAGCCTGACGAGCCGTTCGGAATTTCTGACCGCCTATACCCCGTATCAGCCGGAGATGGCGCAAGGTACATTGCAGGGAGTATTTGAGTATCAGACGCTAACGGCCAGGCTTCTCGGAGTTGATGTCGCCAATGCGTCCATGTATGACGGTGCCTCTGCTCTGGCCGAAGGACTGCTGATGGCACTGCGGCTCAGTCGGAAAAAGAAGAAGGTGGCAGTGTCCCGGGCTGTTCATCCTCATTACCGTGACGTAGTGGCCACCTATTTCCGTCCAACGGAGTTTGAAGTGGTGGAGCTGCCCTTCCAGGAGGATGGGCGTACTGATCTGAGCTCACTCTCCGACATTTCCGATCTTGCGGCGGTTGCTCTCCAATCTCCCAATTTTTTCGGAGTCCTTGAAGACCTGCAGGCTGCAGCGACGGTGATCCATGCCCAGGAAGCACTGCTGGTCGCCGGATTTACAGAGCCTCTGGCGTTCGGACTTTTCAAGAATCCAGGCAGTCAGGGAGCAGACATAGTCTGCGGCGAAGGACAGAGCTTCGGTATTGCCCGCTCCTTTGGAGGACCCGGGTTGGGAATGTTTGGCTGCAAGGAGCAGTTTGTGCGCAATATGCCGGGACGTCTGGTGGGAGAAACAGTTGATCTTGAGGGAAAGCGCGGTTTCGTTCTGACTCTCGCCACTCGGGAACAGCATATCCGCCGGGAAAAGGCGACCTCCAATATCTGCTCAAATCAGGGAATTAATACCATCACCGCAACCATGTATATGGCAGCACTTGGCGGCAGCGGTATAGCTAAGCTGGCTCGTCTCAACTATGACAAAGCTGCCTATATGAAGGAACGGCTCGCGGAAGCGGGAGCCACCCTTTTTGCCGCACCTGGATTCAATGAGTTTGTTGTTGAGTTTTCTGGTGATTTCAGTGGTGCCCACAAGGCTCTGCTGCAGGAGAATATCTTCGCGGGGCTGGAACTGGGGCGCTATTACCCGGAACTGCAGGGCAGGTATTTGTTCTGTGTTACAGAGACAACACCCAGAGCGGTGATTGACAGAATAGTCGAGGAGGTGAAAAAATGAAAAATGCACCTGGCGACAGCGGTTTGATCCTGAAGGAACCTCTTCTGTGGGAAAAGGGAAAGAAGGGCAGAAACGGTATGAGTATTCCAGAAAGTGACGTTCCCGCAGCTTCACTGCCGGAGGATCTGCTTGGAGAGGGGCCGGATTTCCCCGATCTCAGTGAGATTGACGTTGTCCGGCACTATACCAGGTTGTCGCAATGGAACTTCGGCGTCGATACCGGCATGTATCCTCTGGGATCATGCACCATGAAGTACAACCCTAAAATTAATGAAAAACAGGCGGCGGCACCCGGTATTACCGCAGCGCATCCTCTGCTGCCTGAAGAGCAGTGCCAGGGCATGCTCAAATTGATGTATGAGCTGCAGAATCATCTTGCTGCCATAACCGGCATGGATGCTGTGTCCCTGCAGCCTGCCGCTGGAGCTCACGGCGAGCTGGCCGGCATGCTGGTTTTTGCAGCCTATCACCGCAGCAGAAACAGCACCAGAACCAAGATACTCATTCCCGATACGGCACATGGGACAAATCCGGCAAGTGCTGCCCTGTGCGGCTACCGGCCGGTTAAGGTTGTTTCCGGCCGGCGCGGCATTCTTGAAGCCTCCGATATAAAAGACCTGATGGATGAAGAGACGGCTGGCATCATGATAACGAACCCCAACACTCTGGGGCTTTTTGAGGAAAATATTCGCGAGATTGCGGCTCTTGTCCATGAAAAAGGCGGCCTGGTCTATTGTGACGGTGCCAATATGAACGCTATCATGGGCATTGTCGATCTGAAAAAATGCGGTGTTGATGTGCTGCATCTCAATCTTCACAAAACCTTTTCCACACCGCATGGCGGCGGCGGACCAGGGGCGGGGCCTGTTTGTGTGACGGCGGAGCTGGAGAAATTTCTGCCGGTCCCGCGGGTTGCGTATGATGGCGACGCATATGTGCTGCAATACGATAGACCGGACAGTATCGGCAGGGTTCATGCTTTCTTCGGAAATTTCGGCGTTCTCGTAAGAGCATACAGCTATATTCTTGCCATGGGTGCTGAAAACCTCAAAAAAGCAAGTCAGTATGCGGTCCTGAATGCCTGCTATGTTAAAGAGAGCCTCAAAGGGTATCTCCATTTGCCCTACAACAGGCCGTGCATGCATGAGGTGGTATTTACCGATAAACTGCAGCAGGATAAGAAGGTCAGTACGCTTGATATGGCAAAGAGACTGATGGATTGCGGCTATCATCCTCCAACCATCTATTTCCCACTGGTGGTGAGCGGTGCCATCATGATTGAGCCGACGGAGAGCGAATGCCTCGAAGACCTTGATGTTTTTATTGAAGTGTTTAAAAATGTCGTCAAGGAAGCCGATGAGAAGCCAGATCTTCTCCGGGCCTCACCCACACGCTTCAAGGTGAGAAGGCTCGACGAAACCCAGGCTGCCAGAAACCCCTGCTTGCGTGGCTGAGATGGCTGCCAGATTAGAGGATCTGGGAGTAATGGACTATCATGAGGTCCATGCCATGCAGTTGCGTTGTGTCGAAAACCAGTTGAGCGGTGCAGATGAAGATGAGTATGTTTTTGTAACGGAACACCCCTCGGTCTTTACTGTGGGAAAAAGCGGCACGCTTTCTTCTTTATTGAAAAGCAGAGAGGAAATTGAAGCTTGCGGCATCGACATCATCGCCTGTGAAAGAGGAGGCAATATTACCTACCATGGCCCTGGTCAGCTGGTGGTGTATCCGGTCGTTAATCTGCGTCGTCGTAATCTTTCCGTGGCGGCTTTCATAGAAATGCTGGAGGAGATAATGGTGCAGACAGCTGCCGGCTTTGGAGTCAGCGCCGTTCGCGACCCAAGAAACAGGGGAGTCTGGGTGGGGGATAACAAACTGGGTAGTGTGGGGATACGTGTGCGCCATGGTATTAGTTTTCATGGACTGGCCCTCAATGTCAACCTAGCGGTTGAGCCATTTTCCTGGATTCGGCCCTGCGGCCTCACGGGAGTTGGGGTCACATCGCTTGCAATGGAAAATGGAGGGGCGGTATCAATGGAGGCGGCCAAAAAAATCATGCTGTATCATCTGAAAACTATTTTCGGGATCGTGACGGAGGGGTGGCAATGACACCTGTAGAACAGGAATATCCAATCAGAACCGGTAAGCCGAAATGGCTTAAACGGAAATTGCCCGTCGGTCCGCAATATGAAGAGATGCGCAAGCTCCTGCGCTCCGGCTGTCTTACAACGGTATGCCAGGAAG
>JAZBNU010000029.1:0-2091 GCA_036350815.1 Desulfopila sp. | reverse complement strand
TGCTGTCCGTCCCGGATATCATAAAGTTACAACGATCTTATAACGTGGGTAAAATGTATGCACCCCGGAAGAGTTTGGCAAGAATCTGTGTTTCTGGAAAATATAAGAAGCGGTTCAGCGATGCTCTTGTCAAAAGCGGGAGAAGATTTCAATGGACCTGCATTTCGCTGCTCTCTTCTCCATGCTCAACCTCCTGGTGCAGGGGCAGTTTGACAAGGAATACCGTTCCGGGACCAAAATTATCCGATTGCACAATATCTTCGGCCAGATATTGTGGTGGTGGTGGACTCAAGACGGAAATCGTGCCGCCATGATCCTTGATAATCCCAAAAGAAACAGACAGTCCCAGGCCTGTACCTTTGCCCACCTGCTTGGTGGTGAAAAACGGGTCAAAAATCTTGTCGAGATGTTCTTCACTGATGCCCTTGCCGGTATCGGCGACGGTGACCAGCAGTAACCCTTCATCGTCAAGAAGGCGTGACTGAACAGTGATTATACCATCCTGCTCAATGGCATCGGCAGCATTATTGAGAAGATTGAGCCAGACCTGCCTGAGTCTTTCCTCATCGCCTGAAAGAGAAGGAATCTCTGCTTCAGGAGTATAGACAATGGTTATTCGATTCATATAGAACGAGTGTTCAACCAGCTTAACAACCTGGCGGATAGACTCATTGATATCCACGGTTTCGCTGACTGCCTGAGAGTGCCTGGAAAAACCCAGCAGATCAGCAACGATTTTGCGACAGACCTTCGTTTGTTTTTCAATGATCTCAAGCCCTTCGGAAAGCTCTTCGTCTTCAATATCGTCCATGAGGAGCTGAGTATAACCGAGAATAATCCCTAAAGGCGTATTGATTTCATGGGCAACGCCTCCCGCGAGACGTCCAAGATCCTCCATTTTCTGTGACTGAATAAGCTGCTCCTGGAATTTTTTCAGCATGGTGATATCCCTGGCTGTGAGAAGCAGGCCCAAAACACTGTTATCCTGATCATAAACCGGAACTTTCACTACATGAAACCATCGCTGTTCCCCGGATTGTTTAAAAGATATTTCCCGTATCAGAGGGTTACCCGTGGCAAGAACCTGGGTGGCCTCATCAGCATTGGTGCGCGCCTGCTCTTCAGGAAAAATATCGAAATCGGTTTTCCCGACAACCTCTTCTTCCTTAAGGTTGAAGTAATCACAAAATGCCTTCCCGGCAAAAGTATAGTTCAACTTCTTATCCTGCAGAGTAATGAAATCCGGGGTAACGTTCATGATGGTTTTCAGGAGCCCCTGCTGCCTGGCGATGGTTTTTTCCCGTTCGGTCAGCTCCTCAATATGCCTTTTTATCGTCACCGCCATTGTATCAAAAGCTTCGGCCAGATCCTGGATTTCATCACCTGAGTTGTGCCTGTATACGGGGCAGCTGCGACAGTTTTCCATCTTGAACGGATATTTACCATCGCTGCAGTTAGGACACAGAGTGCCTGCCAGGTACCAGCAGCGCCGCTGCACGTCTCCGTATGCAGGACACTCCTTGCGGTCACATTCCATAATCTCCCAGCAGTATTTTTCCAGAGAGAAACCGGCGTGAACATCAAGGTTGCCCCGGACAATTTCTTCCACCGATTCACGCAGCCGGTTGAGACGGAAAGTCACGGTCCTGGCAAACCAGAGCGCCAGACCGATTCCCAGCCCCACCACTCCCAGAGTGCTCAGAAGACTGGTCAGGCGCTGCCGGTGGATACTGGCATCAATACTGCTCCTCGACAGACCTACTCTGACTGTACCCAGCTGTTTTTCTCCCAGAGAAACAATGGCTTTAAAATCATAAATCAGACCGCGCTCCGTGGTCAGAAGAACCGGCTGAGCCTGGAATTCATCGATGTTCACCTGGCGCAGATCCGTGGGAAAGCCACCGGAAAAAGTATGAGAAAGAATATTGGCCTCACTGTCGATAAGAAAAACATAAACAATATCATCATACTGATTATCGACGTTATCGATAAGATTTTTCATCTGCAGGAAATCCATGGCCAGAATGGGCTCAACCAGACGAAATGCCAGGCCGGATGTCAAGGCCATGCCACGCTTCTTGCCTTCCTCGA
>JAZBNU010000028.1:0-5088 GCA_036350815.1 Desulfopila sp. | reverse complement strand
TATACCCGACATACCATCACCTCTTCATAATATTAAAATAATTCTCGATTTTACAAGAAGTCCATTCTTTGATACCATATCTTATTGATATGCGCAATTATACACATGAATAATTGCGCGTGATTGATAAAAAAACCAAGCTTGTATTTCCAGAATGTTCTGCCCTGAAAATAGTATATCACTTTACGCTTTCATGGTAATGAGACCTTTTATAAACAATAGAAAATCATATATGTTTTCCCGCGCATTCCTTTTTATGAGCTTGCTCTTCTTCTCTTCCTGCTCTAAAGCGCCTGTGCATCCTCCATTTGTTTTGAGCGAACAGCCGAAACATGAAATAACAAACATACCAATAACGACGAAACTTTACGACTACTACAATACCTGGCAGGGAACACCATATCGTAACGGCGGACTCAGCCGGAACGGTATTGACTGCTCCGGCCTGGTTTACCTTTTTTATCGACGCAATTCCGGAGTAGAACTCCCACGCACTTCGAGATCACAGAGTAAACTCGGCGAAGAAATCTCGCTGTTTGACCTTCAGCCCGGAGATCTCGTTTTTTTTAATACAGGGTGGTTTACTCACCATGTCGGTATTTATATTGAAAATGATCAATTCCTCCATTCATCCACCCAGAGAGGGGTGACTATTTCCAGTCTCAAAGAATATTACTGGAAGCAAGCCTTTTATCTCGCCAAACGGATTGATATCCCGTAAAGAGAGTACAGAATCTCGGCAAAACCTCCTGCCGCTTGCCTTTTTACTAAAGCTCTCAGTCTCTCTACTCAATGTAGTCAAATCCAATGAAAGATATTCGAAAAAACCCGATGTATCTCTATCTGATGGTGCTTACTATCTTTTCCACTCTCGGATTACAGGCATGGAGAACCCTGTTTGACAACTTTGCAGTAAATGTGGTGGATCTGAGCGGCGGTCACATAGGAGCATTACAGTCGATTCGTGAAATACCAGGTTTTCTTTCACTTTTGGTTGTATATTTCCTCTTCATCATAAAAGAGCATCGACTTTCTGCCCTTTCGGTGCTCCTTCTCGGTCTTGGTGTTGCTCTGACAGGCTTTTTCCCGAGTTTTTATGGCCTGATCTTCACCACTCTTATCATGAGTTTCGGCTTCCATTACTATGAGACGACCAACCAGTCGCTTACTCTGCAGTATTTCAATATTGTCCAGGCACCTCTGGTTTTCGGGCAACTTCGCAGCCTTGCAGCAGCTTCTAATATTTTTGCAGGTATTTTGATTCTGAGTCTCGCTCCTTTCCTTTCCTATAAGCAGCTCTATGTCCTCATTGGCTTTCTCATCATCGCTGCTTCTTTATGGAGTTTTACCCAACAACCGACAAACCCTGACATCATCCCTCAACACAAGAAAATGATCCTCAGAAAGAGATACTGGTTATATTACTGCCTTACTTTTTTAGGGGGAGCCCGCCGCCAGATCTTTATTGCTTTCGCAGTTTTCCTGCTGGTTAAAAAATTCGAGTATTCCGTATCTGAGATCGCATTTCTTTTTGTTGTCAATAACATCGTCAACTATTTTCTCAGCCCTCTCATCGGCAAATGTATTAATATTTTCGGCGAACGAAAAGTCCTCTCTCTTGAATACTCTGCTCTTATTATTATATTTAGCCTGTATGCAATTGTTGATTCAAAGATTGCAGCCGCCCTGTTATATATCGCCGATCATATTTTTTTTAATTTTGCCATAGCAATACGAACATTTTTTCAAAAGATAGCAGATCCACAGGACATTGCCCCGAGCATGGCGGTGGGATTCACCATCAATCATATTGCAGCCGTTTTTCTTCCGGCAGCAGGAGGTCTGTTATGGCTTATCAATTACCGGATACCATTTTTTGCCGGGGCGGTTCTGAGTTGTGTTTCCCTGATCCTGGTTCAGTTCATCACTGTGGAAGTTGCCAAAAATACGCCATCTCCCAAATAACCACACAATCAAACTCATGACAGCTCGACGCTCAAATATTATCCTTATAGGGATGCCTGGCTCCGGCAAAAGTACCGTGGGTATTATTCTGGCAAAACTTACCGGCAAATCTTTCCTCGATACTGACGTTCTTATACAGACCATTCAGGGACGAACACTCCAGCAGATTGTTGATACCGAAGGCCACATGAGCCTGCGCCGGATTGAAGAACAGGTTCTCCTTTCTCTTGACATCAGCAATCATGTAATCTCAACCGGTGGCAGTGCACCCTACAGTCCTGCAGCCATGAACCATCTGCAGAAAGACGGGATCATCATTTTTCTTCATGCAGATCTGAATACTCTGCGTAAGCGTATTACCAATTTTGATACCCGAGGACTTGCAAAACGTCCGGATCAGAGTTTTGCTGATCTTTTCGCGGAGAGGATGACTTTATATCGCCACTATTCTGAAATCATGATAGAAAGCAGTGGACACTCCCAGGAAGAAGTCTGCGAAGAAATCCTGACCGTATTAGACAAATAACACCTGCCCTTCTATTTGCAGTACCTCATTATTATGAATATTTTCGTATCCGGTTCCTCCACAATACTGGCCTCCTGCCTTATTGAAGAACATTTTCGCAAAGGCGATACCATCTTTGTCATGGATGATATCGCTTGTGAAGACATCGCTTTAGAACTTCACAATAAATTCAGCTCCCCCCAAATAGACATTGTATATCTTCTCCACGGGGAAGATCTCATCAACAGCGCTGGAAACAGAACCCAGCTGCAGCAAAAGACCAGGCAGCAACTGCACTTTACCATGATGGTCTGTAATCATTTCGCAATACAGTCTCCTGTTCCCCAGACACTCTATCTTGCTTCTTCAGATCTCATCTATCAGGCAGGCACTGAAGAAAAGTCCACCGAAGATGCTCAAATTAACCCAGCAGAATTTCCCTCTTCCTTTTTTAATGAGCTTGAAGAAGCAACACAACCGGCGCAGAAAAGTGGTATTCGTACAATTCTCCTCCGCCTTGGCAGAATGATCTGTAGAACTAGCGCACCTTCATTTCCCTGGCTTATCTTTGGAGATCGACATTTTTCGTCCTTCGCTGTCAGGAAGGCAGACACCAGTTGGGTAAGTCTCGAAGATGCAATGCGGGCGATAACCTTTCTAGAAAAAAAGACTCCTCTAAGCGGAGCGGTAAACCTCTGCTCCGGTGACATTGTAAAAAAAGCTGAAATATTTAATTTTACAGGGAATAGGCTCAAAAATCAGCGTATATTTTTCCTCCCCAAGAGCCTGGTTCGCCTCTCAGGCGGAAAGTACCTCGCAGGCCTTCAGGAGGCATCGACAAAAGCCGTTCCATTTAAACTCATGGAGGCAGGATTTCTCTTTGAAGATATATCACTGCAGGAATATCTGTCTGCCGAGCATTTCGCATCGTAACGAAAGTAATCTTCACTCTCTACGGCTTTCAGGTTACTGATTCCTGCAAAGAGATTTCTACTGTTGCCTGATTGAGCACGCCTCCGTTGAGCCAGAGAACCGTGGCCGAACCGATCAGCTTCTGGATGATATTTGTGGTGTACACTCCATCATTCATCAGCGATGTCGCCATGGTATCACCAATTTTGTCATCACGCAGCAGGTCGCTCAACCTTTTAGTAGTTACGACATCAAAGCTTTTCGATCTCTCCTGCGCCTTCTCCAGTCGGGCCGGTAAAGTCTCATCATTGGGATTGTTTCTCATGATATCGATATCACGCAAAATCTCTGCAATATTTTCTCGCAAAAAGTTATATTCTTCTTTTATAGAGGGATTATTTACCTTCCGATAGTAGCGAATATTTTTCTCTATTTCACGTATATCCTTAATAGCATTAATAATATTCCTACATGCGAGTTTCAGTTTATAGATTTTTCTTCGCTCCTCATCATCCATATTCTGTTCGGCAATGGTGGAATAATAAATAATACTGCTGTACAGATTTTTGATTCCCTCGATATACATTTTATTGATATCAACGGAATCCCCTTCAAGGCTGCCGACCACTTCAGCAAGGTTTCTTTGAGAGTAGACATCATCAGCCCTAAGATACAAGGCCCGTAATATTATCTCAGAAACATTATCATAGAGATGCTCTGTTTCTTTGTGCACAGCAACCAGAGCTGGTTCGGATGCCTTGACTACTTCGCCGTCAAGATATCTTGGTTTCCCCCTCCGCTCGCCTTTGAATATGAACAGTGTATTGAGAAATCGCACCAGTCTGTCAATAAAGGGTGTAACAAGCAATACCCCGGCTACATTGAATAACGTGTGGAAAAGTGTCAGTTTTATAGCAATATCATTTTCCGAAACACCTAATACACCGCTGAGAAAATCGACAGTATGTATAAGTGGATAAATGAATACCACGGCAAACAGGGCAGTTATCACATTGAAAACAAGATGAGCGACAGCCAGTCGCTTTCCGTTTTCATTGGATGTCAAAGCCCCTAAAATTGCCGTGACAGTTGAACCGATATTGGCACCTATAGCCAATGATATCGAATTGACGTATTCAATCTGTCCTGATGCCACGGCTGTAATAATAAGAGCCATGGTAGCACTGCTCGATTGAATGATGACCGTGGCCAATGCGCCAATGAAAACATATACGCCAATGCCAGCTATACCACCGAGAGCGTAGCGGCTCAAATCTATACCGCTTCTGAGTGTCTCAAAGCCATCCTTCATGAATGAGATTCCCAGAAAGATGAATCCAAGACCGAGTAAAATATTCCCCAGTCCTTTGTAGGAACGCTTTTCGGAAAACCTGAGCAGAACACCAAAGACCAGCATCGGCATGGCATAATGAGCTATATTTATCTTCAAGCCAAAAGCCGAAACCAACCAGGCAGTAACCGTGGTACCGATATTTGAACCAAAAATAATACCTATAGCCTGTGGCAGAGCAATCAATTCCGCGGTAAGAAACGATATGGCGATAACACTCACCAGAGAAGAACTCTGTACTACAGCTGTTGCCGCGAAACCGCTGAAGATAGCCTTTGTTACCGTTCGAGTGGTTTCTTTGAGTATTTTTTCCAATACCCCACCAGTAAACAGCTTAAAGCCATCCTCCATAAAG
>JAZBNU010000027.1:0-18403 GCA_036350815.1 Desulfopila sp. | reverse complement strand
ATTACCGCAACACATGCCGCTGGCATTGTTGGCGGCTATCCCGCCAATCATGGCGGCATTGATGGAGGCAGGGTCAGGTCCAATCTTCCTCCCATAGGGACTGAGACGGCTATTGGCATACCTGCCGATTACACCCGGCTCCAGGCGGATACGGGCTCCATCATCAAGAATCGTACATCTCTGCCACTTCTCTCCGGCAATAACAAGGACTGAATCGGAAATAGCCTGACCGGAAAGGCTCGTCCCCGCAGCCCTGAAAGTCACAGAAATTCGCTCCTCACCAGCGCTTTTGAGGATGGCTCTGATCTCCTCTTCGTTTTCAGAGCGAACAACTACTTTTGGTATGAGCCTGTAAAAACTTGCATCTGTACCATATGCAAAGGTTTTCAGTGGTTCGGTAATAATTCTATCAGCAGGGAGAAATGCCTTAATGGTGTCTACAAATGATTGATATTTTTCTGGAAGAGCAGTTGGCTTCAGTCCTTGTTTCATATTATGCAACCTCCGGCAGGGGTAGAAAAGCATGGAAATGCTCATTGCATAAAGCAATCGTTGAATGTGAAACGATAACCATCATAGCTGCCGGTATCAAAAAAGAAGAATCTCAGCCCTGAAGAAGGGTAAATCTCGATGAAGCATCACCAGGAAAAATTGGTACTACCAATAGTACATAATGGTCAATTTCCTGTCAAGCAGGAAAAAACACCCCTTTTCACCCTTCTCCTCTCCCCTGACCTGGATTTTGTATAAACAGTAAGATAATTGTATATATCGGCCAATATTCCAATGCATTCACAATGGAGTATCTCATAAAAAAACCATTGAAAACGTTTACCAAAGGCCTGACGACCTTTCCATGCCGGCAGGGGGCCCAAGCAAAGTGGATAGACTACCACTGCATGTACTTTCCAATCTTGCATCCACTGCCGCCGGCCGACGAAAATCCTGAACGAAAGGGAAAGAGCAGCAACCTTCCCTCCATATTCGTTTTCAACAAACTCTTCCTGAATTGGTATTACCAAAGAAACTCAAGATGATCTCACCCAACAAACCATACCACAATGAGGTATCTCGCAAATATCACCATAAAAAATGGAACCTAAAAATTCTCTCCAGAAGACAAGAATTCTTTGCTCGCCGTCTCATCTGTATTGATAAATCCACCCAGTGTATTATTGTTATGTCGGTTTTGCAAAGCTGATCCAAGCCCGCATCACCTGGTAACGACCCCGTCATCTGCTGAAAACGTTCATCGACTCTATAAGCAAAGGGATACATACGGTATGAGCATCCAGAACCCACGCGAGAAGAACAGCAAAATCCCGCAGCTTGAGGTAAAGGAAAAAATACGCTGCCTCATTGTCGGTTCGGGCCCTGCCGGATACACCGCAGCAATTTACACTGCCAGGGCAAATCTCAATCCTGTGCTCTACCTTGGAACCCAGCCAGGAGGCCAGCTTACGACTACCACGGAGGTTGAAAATTTCCCCGGATATCCCGACGGCGTCACCGGACCACAAATGATGGAGGACATGCAGAGACAGGCAAAACGGTTCGGAGCCGATATCCGTCATGGTACGGTGACGGATGTCGATTTCTCCGGAGAAACCCATAAAGTTCTTGTGGATGATGAAAAACTCATTGAGGCGGAAGCCGTCATCATTTCCACCGGAGCAACAGCTAAATACCTTGGCCTTGAATCAGAAGAAAAGTTTAAAGCAGGCGGGGTTTCCGCCTGTGCCACCTGTGACGGCTTTTTTTTCAAAGGTCTTGATGTAGCAGTTGTCGGCGGCGGTGATACTGCCGCAGAGGAGGCCCTCTATCTCGCTTCGATGTGCCGCAAAGTCTATCTCATTGTCAGAAAAGATCATCTGCGTGCATCTCAAGTACTGCAGGACCGGGTCATGAGAACAAAAAACATCGAGTTACTCTTCAAACGCAACACCAAGGAACTACTGGGCGACACAGTTCTCAAAGAGGCAGTTCTCCTTAAAAATATGGGAGAAGCTGACGAAGAGGAGGAGCGCATCAGCATAGACGGTTTTTTTCTCGCCATCGGCCACACTCCCAACTCTTACCCCTTCAGCAAATATATCAAGACCGATGACGCAGGCTATATCATAACAGAAGGGAAAAGCTCCAAAACCAATGTTGCCGGAGTGTTCGCCTGCGGTGACGTCCAGGATCACACCTATCGCCAGGCTGCCAGTGCAGCGGGAAGCGGATGCATTGCAGCTATCGATGCAGAAAGGTACCTTGGCGAAAAAGCGTGATCAGCTTCCCTTAGGGCACCTGATCATACTTTCTGCTCAACCTTTTTAAAACAGGGGATGCACAGAGTTTCCCCGGCAAACCGCCGTGTTCTTGATTCCATTGTCTCTTCTTTGCACTGATCACAAATAAGGGAGCTGAGAATTCGTGCCCTGCGGGGAGGTTCTTTTTCCAAAGGGAATACTTCGAAAAGATCACGAAGAGATTTTCCCATCAGCACTTCTATCATGGCCTCACGCCCCGGTACGGTACCATTCTGATCTTCCTTGGCGTCGCGGCGCAGCAGCAGACGGATTGCCTTACCACTGCTCCGGTCGAAAAAAGAAAAGGCAGCCTTGCCGAAGTCGCGATGGATCAGGTTGCCCTTGCCAAAGGTACATCGCGTCAAATACTGGATACCGTCGACTCCGCACATATCCGTTTCGGTAACACAGACCAGATCTTCCAGGCGACTGTTTTTAAACTCCTGCAGGGCATACTCTGCAGCTCGAATACCAATGGCAAGCCCCGGACAGCTATGCCCATGAAAGGCAATAACATTCTGGAGCAGTTCTTCTGAAAATCGGCAATCCATCTGCTTCTCCTTCTGTGAATTATTGTTCGTTATCGGCGCAAAAGCACCATGCCGGCAAACCAGCCCGACATGTCATCAGGCTCCCCGGGAGACAAAAGATTCCTGCTGTCCCAGCCGACTGCCTCCATCAGCCGGGCAACGTCGACACCGAAACCGGACATGGAGGGGCGGGCCGCAAGAGGGTTCCTGCAGAGTCCCCCGTCAAGACGAAGACACCGTGCATGCTGCCTGCAGAAAAGATGTTTACATGACCCGCCGGCAAAACCTCGTGAACGGCCATATGTACCTGCAATTGCATCTATTTCCACTTCGGCGACAATCTCCTGCAGGAGCTTCATAACCTCATCTTTCTGCTCAGACTGAAAAATAAAAGAAGGAACATCGATTCTGAGTACCAGCAACGCTTCCGCTTCATCACGCCAATGCCGCAGCAGATCCGGGCCTTCCACATGAGGTGGGCACCCGGCCCCCAAACCATAATGGGGACAGCCGGGCAGGCTGCAATAGGCTGCAAGTGCGTCTTCTATGACCAGATCCCTGGGACTGCAGATATTCGCACGGGTTGCGCCTCTTCGTAAGGCAAGCTCTATCAGTCGTTGCTTATATGAAGTGTTTGACAAGTTTGACAAAACACACTCCCTTCCCTAAAAACAACAGGTAGCTCATAATTACCGGCATGGTTTGAAAGCTATGGTATTTCTTCACTGAGGATTTCTGTAAAAGAGTTCATTGTTGTACTGAAGAAATGATCTCCGCCCCTGACTACCCGCAAACGGGCG
The DNA here is from genome assembly GCA_036350815.1 of Desulfopila sp. Classification (GTDB taxonomy): domain Bacteria; phylum Desulfobacterota; class Desulfobulbia; order Desulfobulbales; family Desulfocapsaceae; genus Desulfopila_A. The sequence continues at coordinate 14,779 of JAZBNU010000027.1, read as the reverse complement.
TTCCTGTTCCAGGTGTGCAGGCGCTCTTCAACCAGGGAAGGCGGTCCAATGTCATCGTATTCCCCGCAGAGCGCCAGTTTTAGTCGAGGGATCTTTCCTACCTTTGAGTAGTCCATAAATGCAACCGGTGGTGCAATATGAATCTGAGCAACAACCCCGACCGGCATATCCTTGATCCCTCCCAGTACCCAGGCACCAAAAGAATATCCCACCAGATGGATTGTGCTGATTCCCGAGTCACGACAGAAATCCAGCATACTCAAAACGTCCCTTCGTTCACCTTGGCCGTCATCAAATCTACCGCCACTGCCGCCTGCACCTCTGAAATTAAAACGCAACGTGGAAAACTCCATATTGCGGTAAACACTACACACGGACTCTACCACCGGATTGTACATATTCCCTCCATACAGGGTATGGGGATGGGTTACAATAACACCACGGTCTCCAGGGATTCTGCCGAGAAGGGCTTCAAGCACCAGACCATCGCTTTCTACCGCAATTGCTGTTTCCATAAACATCTTCTCCGCCCAGGCTATTAATTCTGTGGTACAGTTTCGGACTCTTCTTCGCAGTCCGTATCGATGGTACATGACTCATCAAGAGGAGGAAGAAAGTCGCTGAAGGATGTTTCCGCTCTTCCGCTGCTCAAACCTTCAACCGCATCCGGAGTGAAAGATTCCCCAGCGGAAACTGTACAATATTGATCCATATGCTGCTGGATAAGGTTCCCGCCGGTTATAACCTCAAACCCTGACGATGAAACCACCAAAAGAACAGGAACCTGATCAAATTCAAAATACTTCAGCAGTTCCCTGTTGATGGAAGGCTTATAGGATTCCTGTTTTTCAGCCTCTTCAAGAGCAAAACTGCTGATTTCATCAATGGGGTTAAAACGGACTGTACAGTTTTGCTGTCCTTCCAGAGAAGCAATAACTTCTTCACAGTACCGACAGGTAGATGAAAAAAAGAGGTAGCGTCCCTGCTGGTCGGTGCCTCTCTGGACGGCATATGTCCCTGAATCAATATTCTTCAATGGGGATGCACCAACTCCGCCAAACTGCAGCGCGGCAAAACCTGTTAAAACAGAGGCAAAAACAACGCTGCCGACGAAAATCTGGCGAATCCCGGCCAGGAGGTTCAGCAGCACCACAAAGGAGAAGACGATAAGACAGTAGGAACAGAAAATCTCGGCAACAAAATGCTGGTACGCTACCAGAACGCCCTCTGCCGCGAGACCGGCCAGCAGAACAGTATTGACGAAACGCAGACGTTTGCGTTCTTTCCGGGCCAGCCAGATTCCCCAGAATATCGTCTGAAAAAAGATGAGCCCACCGATGTTAAAATAGATGGGGGCCACGGTGGTAAGGCTGTCAACCACAGCACAGCCGTCATTATAACAGATGCCGTCGATATCATTAGCCAGAAAGACTATCTGCGCCAACACGACAACAGTTGCCAGCAGGGCGAAAAAACGGCTCATTTTCATCGGCAGGCTCAATTGCTGCACTGTTGGATCGATATATTTTTTCATAAATACAAACTGGTTTTAATAGGTTAAACAGTTATGCGACGCATTCCGTCAAAAGACAACCAGACACCCGCCCCGGCACTATCAGTCTTCCACATATTTTTGCCGCAGGAGCCTCTTGTTTATTTTTCCGACGCTTGTTTTATCTATACTCTCAACAAAAGTAACCTTAAGAAGCAGAGCCTGTTTGCTGAGCATCCCTTTTTCGATATAGTCCTGCACATGTTTGACCAACTCCTTCTCGGAGACATCTTCTCCGGCAACTACAAGAGCAAGAGGGCGCTCACCCCACTTTTCGTCTGGTTTTCCGATTACGGCAACTTCTTTTACCGCGTCGTGCAGAGTGATAACATCTTCCAGCTCAAGAGAAGATAACCATTCCCCTCCAATTTTAATGACATCCTTTATCCTATCGGTAATACTGAGAGAGCCCTTTGCGTCTATATTGGCAACATCACCGGTGTGAAGATAGCCATCCTTCCAGAGCACCTCGGAATTGCGTTTGTCCTTCAGATAGGCCTGGGTCAGCCACGGTGCTCGAACTACAATCTCGCCGACGGTCTCACCGTTAAGGGGCACATCAGTCATCTCCGAATCCACAACCCGCAGATCAACCAGAGGAAGAGCTCTGCCTGTCTTGCAGCGACATTCAATCTCCTCTTCTTCGCTGAGATCATCCTCATCAACCTGAGCAAGGCTTAATACAGGGCAGGTTTCCGACATGCCATATCCAGCAAAAATGTCGGCTCCCTTGCGCAACAATACCCGACACAGAGCTTTCGGCATGGCTGCTCCACCGATAACAATCTTCCACCTGCTTAAATCGATATCTTTGAAGGAAGGATCATTAATAAGCATATGGAGAATTGTCGGGACACAATGACTGAATGTCACTTTCTCCTTATCGATGAGCTGCAGAAGCAGGCCCGGCATATATTTTCCCGGATAAACCTGTTTTATCCCGGCAAAGGTGGCGATATAGGGAAACCCCCACGCATGAACATGAAACATCGGTGTAATGGGCATGTAAACATCACCCTGATGAAATCTTCCCTGCTTTTCGGCCGAGCTGAGGGCAACAAGCGTTCCGAGAGTATGGAGAACCAACTGACGGTGACTGAAAAAAACACCCTTGGGCATACCGGTGGTACCTGTAGTGTAGAACGTTGTCGCCCGACTGTTTTCGTCAAAATCAGGAAAAACATAATCGTCATCCGCAGCGGCCAGCAGAGTTTCATACTCACCTGCCAGAGGAACGGTTGTCTCTAACTCGCAAGGCTTATCCTGTAAAACCATATAGCCTTTCACCATATCAATCCGCCCGCGGATCTGTTCAATAAGGGGCAAGAACTCTTCATTGACAAGTATATAGTCATCTTCGGCATGATTGATGGTATAGAGAATCTGCTCAGGAGAGAGCTTAATGTTTACTGTATGCAGAACCGCGCCTATCATGGGTATCGCGAAAAAGCATTCAAGATACCTGTGACTGTCCCAATCCATCACTGCCACGGTATCACCTTGTCGCACACCAAGCTCAACAAGAACATGAGCGAGCCGGCAAACACGCTTACGAAACTGCGCATAGGTGAAGCGCTGCTCACCCCTAAAAACAATTTCCTGCCCAGGATTGTTCTTCACTGGAAACTGAAGAAGATTTTTAACAAGAAGGGGATAAGAGTACGCAGATTGCGTTTTCTGAATCAAATCCGTCATTGATAGTAACCTCAAGGTCATATTTAGAGTTGTTGGCAGCCTGATAATTGCTTTCCCTCAAGCCTGCAAGTCCTGCAGCTTCACAATGTCCTGTCTGGATATCCATGATGTTACACTGCAGTCAGTTCATGTGCTCACTATATTTCATCTTTTCTCCATTTACAATATAGCTCTGCCGGCCAGGAGAGTTTCTCATGAAGAGAGATAGATAGAGCCAAAAAGTGATGAGCGTTCAATTTCAGAAATGGTAAATTACGCCTTTACACAATTGAGATTCATTCCTACTTTATTGAGTAACACGAATCTGCTACAATGCAGTAATGGTTCTCTATACAATGATGTACCTAGCAGTCTAGCATTAGGAGCCTCAGTTCAGTATCACAGAGGAGGTGAACCCATAAAATTAAACGCCCGGCATAAGAACAAGGTGACGGGAACAACACGACCTATAATCAACGCTTTACTAGTGATTATTGTGTTCAAATGGACGCTGTCTGGATGGTTATAATAATCCACAACAACAAGGAGACGACCATGAGAGGCAACCAGGAAGCATACGTGCTGGTAAAAGTGAAAGACGGGCGAAAATATGTTTGTGCTATCAACAAGCTGAAAACTCCGAAAAAGAACTCTGGAGATCAACAGGGTTTTACCAAATTGAATCTTGATAGAGATGTGCTGTGGCAATAGCATCATCTCCTGTTTTTCCACTTTTACATATATCAACCTGATTACCCCCTGAAACTCAGCATCCTGAATTTCAGGGGGCAGTTTTTTTTGTCGAATGTCCCATGAAAAGAGCACCCTTTCCCAAAAAAGATTGCTGATGCTTCGGAGGGGGAGTCAGATTACAAAAAACGGCTCAATTGGGAAGGAGACAAAACCATATTTGATACTTCAGCGGGAAAGAAAAAAACGACCTATCCTGCTAACTATTCTCCAGGGCAACTCAAAGAGCATGGTCAATAATGTTTTCCGGCTCTGCCTTGAATGTCTTTTCTGAACTCCGCCCAGCCTGAAATCGGAATGGAATTTTCTACCGCATTCAGGGCAGGCCATTAGGATACCACCTTTCCCTTTGGGGAATCGCAGCCTCTGCCCGCACTCAGGGCAATTCTTTTCAGTATACTCTGCCATTATCGTGTGGGGTAATTCGGTACCGGACTTTTTTCGTCCATCGTTCGGGGTTTACGCGCTCTTTTTCGTTTACGACTCTCCTCATATCCATACCGTGTAACAGAAAAACACACCAAAAGCTATAGCTGCTCTAGTTTCCCGCACCTGTTTTTCTGCTCTGGATTGCGAGATTCACACGGGACCTTCGTCTGACAAAGCCCGCAACTGTTTACCCGGAAACCCAGCTGCTCTTTTTCCACATAGACAGAAGTGACATTGCGGATATACTCCCGACAAACGCTTTTATCATGCCCCGACTCGGAAATAGCTCCGGCCGGGCAACGTCTTGCGCAAGCCAGACACTTCCCACCGGATAAAAAAAGGCACCATTCATTGTGGTGCCGGTATAGCCTGGGAGTAGGCTGTAATATTGTGCGTACAATTACAGAGCCCAGCCGCACTGCTTTTCCCACAGGGGTAATCAGTCCATCGGAGACACCAAATGTCCCAAGACCGCAAACATATGCGGCATGACGCTCAGACCAGCTTGAAGCATAGCCATAGCGTGTCGAAATGGCCCTGGACCACTGCGGCAGAAGTGCTGGAGCACAAGCCTGAAATCCAGTTGTCATATATCTGTCAACGACAAAACCACGGAGATTCTCGTTGATTTTTTCACCATAATGACGCACTTTGCTCCAGGCCGCGCTGGGCATGGTATCGTTTTTTCCATGAGCAGACCGGGTCTCTTTCGTCTGCGGCAACACCCAGGCAACCACACTCAGCTCATCTGCCCGAACCATCTCATCGGGAAAGGCCCTGATGAATGCATCTCGGGGAGTCCAGTAAAACTCGGGACCGATATCATTTTTCAAAAAAGCAAAAAGATCATCATCACCCCTGGCAACCCCAACCAGAGGGGCTGCAAAAGCGGGCAGAGCGGAGCCCGGCTCCAGGGCGTTATTGCTGCGCCGGCTCATCCATACTTCTATCTCTTCTCTAATCCAGGACATAGTTTTTTCCGGGGAAAAAAATAACAGGATGATAGATGCGGTAAATGCAGTAACCAGCCGGTACCCCCTGCCTCTCTGCTGCATTTGTCTGCAACACTGCCACATCACCAAAACGCTGCTCAGGATGCAGCCGGGATATCAGCTACGGTTTCCCCGTTCCTGTTTGCTGCTCTTCCAGAACCTGCAGCATCTTCTCCCGAGGCAGTTTTTCCATCAGGTCATGCAGGTGATCATTGAACAGCTGAGAGGCCCTGTCCACCTTTATATCTTCTATCTGGAGAGGGCGCGACAGGGTCAACCCCTTTAACTCACGACATCTGCTCAGGGCAACATAGGTCTGCCCGAAGGCAAATACGCCCCGACGCAGATCAAGGTGAACCTTTTCTATGGTCTTCCCTTGAGACTTGTGTATCGTAACCGCCCAGGCCAGGATCAAGGGGAACTGGGTAAAACTGCCGACCACCTCTTTTTCGATCTGTCTGGTCTTGCTGTTCCAACTGTACTTGAAATTAACCCAGCTCGCACGGTCTACCCGCACCCTTTTACCATAGGGCTGGGTTCTCACAACAATTTCCTCAGAAACACTCTCAACAACACCTACCGTGCCATTGACCCACCGTTTGAGGGCATCATTCTGGGTGAACATTACCTGGGCACCGACTTTTATGTCGAGCATCATCGGAGAGGGAAGAGTATCAACAGACTGACGAAAATCACCCTCAATCCGTCCTTCAAAACGGAAAAGACGGCCACGAAGCGCCTGAAGACTGCTCTGATTGGCGTTCTCCACTTCCGACCTTCGCGGAGCCAGCCAGACCGCTCCATCCGGCGGCCTATTGGTAATCTCGCAGCTGGAGTTGATAGTTCGTACGGCATTTTCCAGATTTCTTCCCTCACGGATATCGGAGAGGATGTCGACGAAGACCCGGTCGAACTGACGAAAAGTTCTGGTCAGCTCAACAGCATAATAGGTAATGGAAGTCTCCACCAGGGCGCGCGAGGCATAAAACCTGGTTTCTCCATCGTAGAACCTGTCAAAAAATTCCATCAGCCCTGGTTTGACTACCGGAGGGAGCTGAAATAAATCTCCCACCATAATCAGGGGCAACCCGCCGAAAGGCTTATCAACTCCCCTGTTCTTTCTTAAGAAAGCGCTTACGCCATCAAGAAGGTTTGCATTGACCATGGATATCTCATCAATGATGAGTAATTTCGCATTTCGGATATCATGCCGATAATTTGCTGATTTTATAGCACTTCGGGTAATCCATTGCAGAGGAAGCTGGAAGAGGGAATGAATGGTTTTTCCATCAATGTTGGTGGCCGCAATGGCCGTCGGTGCTGCGAGCAGCACGCCGCCTGAATAGTGATGCATGAGCCAGTTGACAAAGGTAGTCTTTCCGGTTCCTGCCCCTCCGGTAACAAAAACTATTGGAAATCGTGCATCTACCAGCTTTTTGACGAAACTGTATTCCGGGAGCTCTTCGATTTCGTCAATATCGATTCCCGCCCCAGTTTTCTGCAGTCTTCCCGGAGTTATCCGGGACCGTCGCGGCAGAATCTTGCTCAACCCGGTCTTCTTTTTTGTTTCAGAACCGGACATCCTCCTGAAAACAAAGCCTGCAGCAGAAGCAAGCGCAATCAGTGTTATGGGATCCATAAGTCAATTATATGCTTAAAGCAACAAAACCGGAGAACAAGAATAGTCAAAGGCAAAAATCAGCTGTGCCCGACACTATTTACATGCCTCAGCTTATCGTACTGACTCTGTTTTCTCCAGAAAAATTTAGGCCATATAGCTTTCCCGGCAGAAACATTTTTTTGCCCCTATTCTCTTTCCTGAGGTATCATAGTGATTGGATACATATAGCTCTGCCTTATTTTCAGAGGGAAAAGGAAAAATACAAACCACAGTCTGGCTGTCTGCTTCATTGGCTGTTAATCCGAATTTCTCCACTGCATTGTATCGGTTTTCACAAATTTCATGCTCGCCCAGTATTCTCCTGGCGCAGTAGTTCGCATGGCAGTGAAACGACACGCCCCCCTCTCTCAGGCCTCAAGACGATTTTTCCAATAGGAATAGTGTTGCTGTAGTCTGCATCACCTTGAATATAGACGTCTTTAGGAAAATCACAGAACACTTTCTAAAGTTTACGCGTACGATAACGTAAAATATATTGAAAGGAACGGTAACTAATGATATGTTGTTGAAAAATCGTACCGATCTGAGGGAGGAGAAAATCATATTTCCACGGGAGAGAAATTTCTCGGCAGATATTGTAGGCGGTGCGGTTTAGTTACAGGGGCGAAACATTATCAACACTTGGATGGAGGGATGAGCTCAATGTATACCTATGACAAACCGGATAATCTTGTTGAACTGTTTGAATCGAGCCTGGCACGTTATGGTGATCGAGAGATGTTCGGCACAGCCGACGCAAGCGGGGCATATTCATGGGTTACCTATACAGAAGTGGGTAAACGCATTGACGACCTCCGTGCCGGCCTGGCAGAACTGGGTATCAAGGAAGGCGACGCCGTCGGAGTCATCGCCAACAACAGGACGGAATGGGCCGTCGCTGCTTTTGCAACCTTCGGCCGCAACGGCCGCTTCATCCCCATGTATGAAAAAGAGCTTGCCAAGATCTGGAAGCATATCATCAAAGACGGCAGCATCAAGGTTCTTTTTGTCGCCAATGACACCATCTACGACACTGTACAGCAATTCCGCAGCGAAGTACCCGAACTTGAACACCTTTTTGTGATAGATGGAAGCAAGGCTGAAAGCATGACTGGTATTGAAGCAAAAGGACGAGAAAAGCCGGTGGGGTCAATACAGCCGAAACCGACAGATATCGCCGTTCTGATATACACTTCAGGAACCACCGGAGACCCCAAAGGAGTACTGCTTTCTCATGGCAATTTTACCAGCAATGTCATTGCCGGCGGTGCCAGGTTTCCAGAGATTGATAATGAAAGCCGCAGTCTCTCCATTCTTCCCTGGGCCCACTCCTATGGCCAGACCGCAGAGTTGTATAATTTTATCCACAGCGGTGCTTCCATTGGTTTTGTGCGCGACCCTACTACCATCGGAGAAGATATGGCCAACGTCGCCCCGACCTTTTTAATCGCGGTCCCACGGGTTTTCAACAAAATCTATGACGGCTTATGGACCAAGATGAACGAAACTGGAGGCCTGGCACTCAAACTCTTCACCATGGGGATCGACAGTGCCGCGGAACTGCGTGAACTGGAGAAACAGGGAAGAACAGCCCTTTTGCCGAAACTGAAATACAGGCTGGCAGACAAGGTTGTTTTCAGCAAAATCAGACAGCGATTCGGCGGTCGCCTCAAAGCTGCCTTGACCGCCAGCGCCATGATGAATATGGAAGTGGCCCAGTTTTTTACCGATATCGGCCTGCCGGTATTTGACGCATACGGGCTGACCGAAACAAGCCCTGCAGTTACCATGAACAACCGAACAGCAAACAAACCCGGAAGTGTCGGACGTCCCATCGACAAGGTGCGGGTAAGCATCGATCGCAGTATGACAGGTGATGATCAGATCGAGGGAGAAGTCATCGTCCACGGTCCTAACGTTATGCAGGGATATCACAACAAACCGGCAGCCACCAGGGCGGTAATGACGGAGGACGGAGGCTTTCGCACGGGAGATCTGGGCTATCTGGACGATGACGGTTTTCTTTTCATCACTGGACGAATCAAGGAGCAGTATAAACTGGAAAACGGCAAATACGTCTTTCCAGTCTCACTGGAAGAAGAAATCCAGATGTCGCCATGGGTCGAAAACGTGCTGATATACGGAGAAGGACGCAGCTACAATGTCTGCCTCATTGTTCCAAACTTCGACAAGCTGGCAGCCTGGGCGAAACACCGGGGACTGCAGGCCGAAACACCAGACGAGCTGATTGCCCTTCAGGAAGCTCAAACGATGATCAGCGAATCAATTACCAGCAGCCTGAAAGGAAAATTCGGAGGGTATGAAATACCGAGGAACTTTATTCTGGTCAAAGAACAGTTCAGCGTTGATAACGGCATGCTCACGCAAACACTGAAGCTGAAGCGGCGAAAGGTGGTTGAACATTATGAAGAGCAGATAAATTCTGCCTATGACACTTCCAGATAATCATCCTTGCTTTAACAAGACAGACCCGGATGGACTGAAAACCATGTCCATCAGTTCGTCCGGGTGGATTTCTCTCCCTGGTGTTACCCTGCGCCGCTCCACTCTTCATGGCTGTTCCAGTGCAGTCCGGACTTTAGCCAGAAGATCTTTTTTGGTAAACGGTTTCTGGATAAAACAGACACCCTCGTCCAGCACTCCATGACAGGCTATCACATCAGCAGTGTAACCGGACATAAAAAGCCGTTTAAGTGTGGGACGGTGAGCCAGAAGATTTTTTGCCAGTTCGCGGCCGTTCATCTCCGGCATGACGACGTCGGTTATCAGCAGAGCTATTCTTCCGGCATGTTCACCTGCAATGCGAACAGCCTGGCCGGGGGTCGAGGCGCTGAGTACGATATACCCCTGTCCCTCAAGCATTCTCCGGGTCATCTCCAGGATCATGGCTTCATCCTCTACCAGAAGAATGGTTTGCTGTTCCAGTTCCATATCTTCGATGGTTTCTTCTTCAAGCTTCCGCTCTGCTGCAGTGTCATGGCGAGGAAGATATATCCTGAATGCGGTTCCGCGTCCAGGCTCGCTTTCCACTCCGACAAAGCCATGATTCTGTTTAACAATTCCGTAAACAGTGGCCAACCCCAGACCTGTTCCCTGGCCTATTTTCTTAGTGGTGAAAAAAGGCTCAAAAAGATGCGAAATAGTTTCAGAATCCATACCGCAGCCATTGTCGCTCACTGTCAACAATATATAGTCACCAGGAACCGCACCAACATTATTGCTGCAATACCTGCTGTCTATCACTGCATTAGACGTTTCAATAGCAATCCTGCCGGAACCACGACTGACCGCATCCCTGGCATTAACACAAAGATTAACCACTACCTGATCTATCTGAGTGGAATCCATCTTTACCGTTCCCAACCTTTCACCCGGCAGCCAGACCAGCTCAATATCTTCGCCGATAAGGCGCTGCAGCATTGTGAGCATGCTCTCCAGAGTATCATTGAGATCGAGTATTCTCGGCGCAATTGTCTGTTTGCGGGCGAAAGCAAGCAGCTGCCGGGTCAGGTCCGCAGACCGCTCTGCGGCCTGTTGAATACCTTGCAGGGACTGGAACAACGGCTGATTTGCGCTCACATCATCAAGGGCCATTTCAGTATACCCGAGAATCACTCCCAGCATATTATTAAAATCATGAGCTATTCCACCAGCGAGTCGCCCCACCGATTCCATTTTATGAGCCATCCTGAGCTGGTCCTCCAGCCTCTCCCGGTTCGCCTGTTCACGTTTTAAGACGATAATCTGGGCTATCATGCCGGCATATATCTCAAGAGGTCGAACGGTTTCCAGTGATGGTTTGAGTCCTGACTTGGAGTCATCGACAGAGATAACGCCAATAAGATTGCCCTGAGCATCATTTAAACGGACAAAGAGATTATCTTCCGGGTGCCAGGCTGAGTCATACAGCGGCGGTTCTCCTTCTCCATACAGAGTAGCTTCCTGATTAAGAATGTGCTTCAGGCTATGAGGTATATAATAACTTAACTGCCCCAGTCGCTGCCCTTGGGCAAATACCCGGTCGTACCAGCTCTTGGGCAGAGGAATATTCCCAAGCTTTTGGACTATTTCCGGTGAAACGCCGCCATAGCCTATGATCTCCCGATATGGCGACTCATCCTTAAAAAGGGAAATGAGCACTCGAGTAAAGTCAGAAAATTCTACAATCGCCTGGCTGATTCCGGCAAAAAGAACATTTTCATCCTTTACCGAAATCATCGATGCGGCGGAGAGGCTGAACTGCTCCATCTGACTGGCGTAATCCGCCAGTTTCCTTTCACTCTCCCGCAGGGCAAGCTCATTCTGCTTGCGTTCAGTAATATCCAATGCGCTAAAGGTAACTCCCTGCTTAAGGTCATTGAGCTCTATGGGCGTAGAACTCAGCAGAATATCGATAATGGCCCCGTCCTTGCGCCGCCATCTGGTTTCCACTGTCCCGGTACCTTTACGGCGAATCTGTTCATATTTTTGCTCCCCTACGAAAGAAAACTCCTCATCATCAGGATAAAAAACCCGGGAACTCTGCCCCAGGAGCTCTTCGGATGAATAACCGGTGATTTCGCAGAGACGTTGATTCACCTGTTTGATGAATCGGTCAGCAACCACACCAATACCGACAGGAGCGCTTCGAAAAACACTTCGCAACCTGCTTTCGCTGTTGCGAAGTGCATCTTCACTCTTTTTCCGTTCACTGATAAAACGGGCCTGCTGGACATTCTGGTAAGCAGAAGATGACAACTGACTGGCAAGGGTGTGCAGCATGCGGGCAATTTTTTCAAACCGTTCTCGTGCCATTGAAGGCACTTCCCGGAATGCCATGACAGCTTCTTCCTCATCAACTTCTATCTGTCGGGCGTAGGCACGGATTGTCTCTTCTGATTGAGCTTCATCCCGAACCTGGCCGATCAGCCAGTTGGCTATGTGTTTCCCGCCGACAGTAATGCCTGCACCTGCATCCCACAGGCCGCCGCTGAGACAAGTCTGCACCGTTGGTCCTGCGGTACAGGCTCGCCCGATAACTGCATCGGAATGGAAACAATTTTTCCGGCCGATGTCACTGTTTCGAATGATCTCCTTGCAGAGTCGGCAGAAGTTGCTAGGCCGGGTGACAGGCCTGCCGTCGGTACGGGTAATGATAGATGCCACTCCTGTCGCCTCGGCAAACTGGTCCTGCAGTTTCTGGAGATCATCAATAGTAAAGAGATCTTCGACTGTAATCTCTTCGAGGCTGTCACCAGGTCTGGTAAGGGTAAGCACCCGGTTTTCCAAGGCCTCAGCCACTGTCCTCTCAGCAGACACGTCTGCGGTGAACCCTTGGAAATAAAGAATTTTCCCATCGGCACCGCGAATAGCCCGGGCGTACTCGGATGCCCAGAAAACAGAACCATCTCTACGATACTGGCGACACTGATGGCTGATCAGCTCGCCGTGCTCTTCTATCTGTCGAATAAAGGCGTCTCGATCATCGGCATCGACATAAATCTGGGTTGAAATATCAGTGATGGAGGCCAGCAGATCATCAACGGAAGAATAGCCGTAAATTCGAGCCAATGCTAAATTGGCACTGACAAAACGCCCTCCAAGAGTGGAGACGAAGATACCAATGGGAGCATTATCCAGAATGTCTCTACATTGCTGGAGATTGGGGTGGTAAACAATTCCTGTATCAGCCATGTCGGACATACAACGAGATTCTCCCATTTTTGATTTGTTTCCAGTAGCCTATCCTCTTTTTGCTGTTTTCTCCAGGAGAATTTACTTTTCATGCGGTATTTTTGGTTCTGGTTCATATAATTTTTTGCAGGTCTTCTGTCTTTGATTTTGAAGTATCTGCAGAGAGAGACTGTTACGGCCTCGACGTCGCCTCCGTGAAAAACGGTTTGGACACAACGGCTCTCTTCTCGGCTATCAGACCTGGCTGTTTTTCCACCGGGACACCTATTTTGTCATCTCTGGCAACTGCTACTATCCGAGCGGAGAAACATCACATATGTCTGAAATTACTTCAGAAAGACCCAAACCAACTCTTTTCAAGGAATGATCAGAGTATCTCACAACATGCATGACACATATTGCGAAATGATTCGGCAGAGGTTACACTTCTTTATCAAGCCTGGGACTCACAGCACATCTGTGAAAACTGGGATCACTCAGGTTTTCCATCGGCATTATCGGCAGTTTTGCGGCTGCCGGGGATCTGCCTGAGATACGCAAGCAATAGAACTCTTCATTGTGACGCCGAAATGGAGAAATGTGTATTTCAAGCCGCTCTACTCGAAATATTTAACAAAGGAGGATACTATGGCAAATTGTAGTAATATGAAAGAAGGGGATCTTTACTTCTGCGAAAGCTGCGGTCTGGAGTTGAAAGTAGCCAAACCCTGTACCTGCACTCCAGGTAAAGAAGATTCCTGCACCGTGCCGCTACAGTGCTGCGGCAAGGAAATGAAGAAAAAATAGCACGTCACGGGGAGCTGTCCGGCTCCCCGTCTCCAAAGGGCAGAAAAAGGCACAGGCATGTATGCATGAAAAACAGCACCAAAATTGAAATTCCTCTCTACAGACCGCCTGAGTCACCACTGCTACTGCATCTTGTCGGCCCAATAGGGTTCGCCCTGCAGACCATTTTCCTGGTTTTTGCCCTGCTCCTTTTCCTTCTTGGAAAATCCCCGGCCTGGCAGGGACTGGTCAACAATATCTCCATAAATTTTGTCGCCATTATCATTGAGGCCTTGCCTTTCATGCTTCTGGGCACCCTGGCTGGCGGGATTATTGAAGTCTTCGTTCCAATGGCCTGGGTTGACCGTTTTTTCGGCAGAGGAAAAATCCGGGCTGTCCTCCTTGCCGGAGGCATGGGCCTCTTTTTTCCCACCTGCGAATGCGCAATTGTCCCTGTAGTCCGCCGCTTACTGGGCAAGGGCGTCCCCTTTGCAGCTGCTGTCACTTTTTTACTGGCAGGACCGATAGTCAACATTATCGTCGCCTGGTCGACTGCGACAGCCTATACCTATACCTGGTCGGTGGTTTCCCTGCGCCTGCTGTTCGGCTATATCGTTGCTGTCTTCATAGGCCTCCTGCTGGGTTCTCTCTTCACCAGTCAAAATGGTCTTATCTCCTCATTGCAGCGTGATTGCCGCCACAGCAGCTGTGCACCAGAAGCGGAAACTGGAGCCAAATGGTATCTGCAGATCCGTCATGCCATAGGTCACGCAGCACACGACTTTTTCGAAGTAGGCCGCTATCTTGTTATCGGGGCGCTGATTGCCGCTCTACTCCGTGCAAGCGTCCCCATGAGCATCTTTGCCGGTCTCATGGAAAAGCCGGTTGCAGCAATTGCTCTGTTGATGCTTATGGCGGTACTTTTAAATCTGTGCAGCGAGGCAGACGCATTTATTGCCGCAAGTTTCCGCTGGGTTTTGCCGGCAAGCGCGCAAATGGGCTTTATGGTTCTCGGACCAATGTTCGACCTGAAATTACTGCTGATGTATTTCAGTATTTTCAAAAATCGGGTCATAGCAGCACTGGCACTGTTCGTGCCGCTGACAGTATTTCTGCTAATGCTGGCACTGCATTTTTTCGGCCCGGAGTTTATGTGACTCATCTCAAAAGATTTTTCTCAGAGGTACACTGTGTTCATAAAAATCTGGAATAACAGCGAAGCCTGATGATACTGCACCTTCTCAAAGCCATAACCTTGCTGAT
>JAZBNU010000026.1:0-9189 GCA_036350815.1 Desulfopila sp. | reverse complement strand
CGTCCCCGGCCTGACCCCGATGAAACCGGGCAGCGCCGGACCGGGTGTACCCGGTATTCATCCGATCATCTATGATGACGAAGGCCAGGTGATCCCTCCAGGATCGGGCAAAGCCGGTAATATCTGCATACAGAATCCCTGGCCAGGGTGTTTTCAGACCATCTGGGGAGACAGAGAGCGTTTCGTCAGCACCTATTTCAGCATGTATAACAAGAACCCGGACAGCAAAGACTGGCGTGACTGGCCCTATCTTACCGGCGATGCTGCCGTGGAAGCACCTGATGGATATTTCCGTATTCTTGGCAGGATAGATGATGTCATCAATGTTTCAGGGCATCGACTCGGCACCAAGGAAATTGAATCGGCAGCTCTTACCGTCCCGGAGGTGGCCGAAGCCGCTGTTGTACCCGTAAATCATGAAATCAAAGGCAAAGAGCCTGAATTGTATGTTTCCCTCAAACCGGGATATGAAGCCTCCGACGAACTTGTTCGCAAAGTTGCCGACGCGATAACCACGCAGATAGGCAAAATAGCAAGATGCAAGAATGTCTGGATTGTGCCCGATATGCCCAAAACCCGATCCGGGAAAATTATGAGGAGGGTTCTCGGTGCCATTTCCAATAAAGGTGACGTGGGCAACGTCATGACACTGGCCAACCCTGAAATAGTGGAAGAGATTCAGAAGATGGTCTCCTGATAATCATCAGAATACTCTGAGTTAAAGGAAAAAGGCAGAGGATACTCCCTCTGCCTTTTTTTATATCCTCACGTATGCTGCCTGTTATATACTCTCGTTATTCCGGCCGGATGAAACCATTCCGAACGGCATAGCAAACCAGATCGGCACTATTCCTTAAATTAAATTTTTTCAATAACCTGGCCCGATGATGGTCCACGGTGCGGGGGCTGAGACAGAGGCGCTCAGCTACATCTTTACTGGTACGCCCCTCTACCACAAGCTGCAGCACTTCATATTCTCGTTTGGTCAATCCACTAAAAGGCGTAGCCTGGTGATTGCGGTGGGCGCTTATGACATCCTGAGTAAAATCATCCGATAAAATAGGAGAAATATAGGTTTTTCCTTTTTGGATCTTTTTTATAGCCAGAAGCAGTTCTTCATCAGAATCATCTTTCATTAAATACCCATCAGCACCGCAAGACATTGAATGATAAAAATACTGCTTGTTTTTATGCATAGTGAGCATCAAAACTTTGACCTGAGGATATTTTTTTTTCACCAGCGAAACTGCTTCAGTGCCTGCCAGGCGAGGCATTGATATGTCAAGGATAAGAAGATCAGGAGTCTTTTTTTCCAAGAACTCCATGAGTTCTTCACCATTTCCAACTTCACCAATGACCTCCAGAGTTTCATTCTGTTTGATAATATTTTTAATACCATGACGAATGAGAACGTGATCATCGGCCAGCAAAATGGCATATTTTTCCGTATTGATTTCCATAGCACTGTCCCCGTCTGTTGCTTCCTCCGCTTTTCTTGACCATACGCTTTCCCGGCATTAAAACCTATTACTCTTTTTTTTTCCACCTCTTCTCATTAGCGGGACACTCTCAATTCACATATGCACAACCGATCACGTCTTTTCCTCCTTGTTGCAGTTCTGCACAATTCCGCAGGAAGAGCGCTCCCTCTCTCTTGAAAAAACAGCTTCTCACTGGTATGGTAAAGGATAAACAGAATGCAAAAACAACAACCAGCTGCAAATCTCCACTATTCACCCCGTTGTCTCTTTTCCGCTTTTCCACAGGAAAAAACTCAGAATGACCAATTTCTCTCATCTCCACTTACCTGTCACCGCTGCAGAGTGTCGTCTGCGCGGCTGGGAATATGTTGACGTCGTTCTGGTTAGCGGTGATGCCTATATCGACCATCCCTCTTTCGGGCTGGCTCTTATCGGCAGGGTGCTGGAAAAGCAAGGATACCGGGTCGCAATCCTTGCTCAACCCCGCCATGATATCCCTGACGATTTCCTCCGCTTTGGCAAGCCCCGTCTCTTTTTCGGAATAACGGCAGGCAACCTGGACTCCATTGTTGCCAACTATTCCAGCAACGGCAAAGTCCGCGACTTTGATGCGTACTCCGAAGGCGGCAGCCCCTGGCGAGGCAAGGAACAATCGAGAGTAAATCGAAAACGACCCGACCGGGCCACTATCCTCTATGCCAATTTAGCCCGACACGCATACAAGGATGTTCCCATTATCCTGGGAGGAATCGAAGCATCCCTGCGGCGTTTTATCCACTTCGACTACAAACAGAACAAGCTGCGCAGTTCGGTATTAACCGACGGAAAAGCAGATCTTCTTATTTACGGCATGGGCGAAAAAGCCGTCACGGCTGTCGCTGCAGCTCTGCAGCAGGGTGAAGTTCCAAGCGGTGTTGCCGGCAGCTGCGAGCGCCTCTCAAACCAGGCATTCCAGGATTTCAGGGAAAAAGTTCCCCCGGAAAAGATTACCTACCTGCCCTCCTGGACCGAATTGCAGAACAACAAAAGTAATTTCATGGAGGCAGAGCTGCTTATTGACCGGCATGCCCGCAGTAGATCAGGGACGATTCTGGTACAGCAGCAGCAGAGCGGCTGGGTTATCCAGCACCCATCGCCCCAGCCCCTTGACAGTCATGAGCTTGATGCGATCTACAGCCTTCCTTTCCAGCGGACACCACACCCCACTGCAGGCGATATTCCGGCCTACCGCATGATTCGGCATTCCGTCACTATTGTCCGAGGATGTTCCGGAAACTGTTCTTTCTGCGCCATAACCAGACATCAGGGTCCTTCAATTACCAGCCGCAGTAAAGAGTCAATACTTGCCGAAGTGAAATGTATCTCTGCAATGAAAGACTTTTCCGGCACCATCAGCGACCTTGGCGGTCCCACGGCAAATCTTTACGGCAGCAGCTGCGCGCTAGGCGGCTGTAAAAAGCATGACTGTCTCTTTCCCAAGGTATGTGAACACCTTCGAATAGATGAAAACATGTTCATAGACCTTTTAGACAGTACAGCAGAACTCGCAGGGATCAAACATGTCTTTATCTCCTCCGGGCTGAGGATGGAACTTCTTTTGAAGACTCCGAAACTCCTGGAAAAACTGATAGCATCGCATATACCGGGCTCTCTCAAGATAGCACCGGAACACACCGAAACAGACCTTCTCAGGCTCATGCACAAAGAAGAACATGCTGTCCTGGCAAAATTTGTCAATCACTGCGGTACTATTGCAAAAAAAATGAAAAAAGAGGTTCATTTGACCCCTTATGTCATCACCGGGCATCCCGGCAGTAATGAAAAAAGTGCTGTCCTGCTGGTCACCAGAATGAAGAAACTGCGTCTTGGTGTACGCCAATTCCAGGATTTTACCCCCACCCCGGGAACCATCTCTACTGCCATGCTCGTCAGTGGCCTGGACCGTAATAAAAAGAAAATCTCCATTCCCTCACAATCCGACAAATCCCGTCAGCGGGCCATTGTCGAGGCATCGTTCCATAAGAGCAGCCCTCAAAAAAACAGGAAGCGAAGAAAATAGCAGAAAATACACCCCCTGCCGGTTTACAGATCTCTGGGAGAAAAAGGTACCGCATCATGGATGTCATTTTTGCCAAGCAGCAGCATACAGAAACGATCCAGCCCGAAGGCTACACCCGCACAGGTATCCAGTTTTTCCAGATCTGCCAGGAACTTCTCCGGTAAAGCCATCTCCCTGCCGCCGGCTGCTGCAATGGTGCCGACTTCATCAACAAAACGTTCCCGCTGCTCATCCGGATCGGTGAGTTCAGAAAAACCATTGGCCAGCTCAACCCCATCAAGATAGAGCTCAAATCTCTCAGCCACAGTATCATCCGTGTCTTTTCTTTTGGCCAGTGATGCCATGCTCAGCGGATAATCATACAGAAAAACAGGTCCCTCCGCACCAAGACGAGGTTCTATCTTTTCCACCAGAATTTCATCAAAAAGAGACTCGGCCAGAGCACGCTCAAGTGGAATTTCACTCCACCTGGCAAAAGCGTCCTTTACTGCTATTTTCCGCCAGGGTCGAGTGGGCTTGCATCGGTCGGAAAGAGAAGCAAACAGAGAATCTTCCATCCCCGCCGAACTGAGCCATCTCCTCATTTCATCAAGACAGCAGCACACCAGAGCCTCACAGTCATCCATCAGGTCAAGATAGTCGGCACCGCTGCGATACCACTCCAGCATGGTAAATTCCTCGAGATGATGCCGGCCTCGTTCCTCCCGACGGAAACAGCGGCATATCTGAAAAATTCTGCTGCACCCGAGAGCGAGCAGTCTTTTCATGCACAATTCCGGTGAAGTCTGTAAAAAAAACGCCTCGCTTTCAAGAGGCGAAATGTTTGCCTCGGGAATAAGAACGGGGTGGCGAACAGGAGTGTCTATCTCAAGAAAATGCTGCTGGTGGAAAAAATCACGGATTATGCGAAAAAGAGCCGCACGGTGATGCAGCTCTTCGTATGACAGCACAGGATTACTCTTTGACTCGTGTCACATACTGACCAGTTCGGGTATCGATCTGGATTTTATCACCTTCTTCAACAAAAGGGGGCACCTGCAGCTCATAGCCTGTCTGAACAGTCACAGGCTTGGTATCCGTCCCTGACGTGTCGCCCTTGGCCCACGGATCAGCCTTGACAACCTCAAGATTGACAAAAATAGGAAGGCTCACGTCGATCGGCTTTCCATCAAAGAAGAGTACCTGAACCTCCATATTGTCCATCATGAAGTTAATATTATCCCCGAGATGTTCTCTGGTTATGAAGATCTGATCAAAGGATTCATTATCCATGAAGTGATACTCTTCCCCCTGGTTATAGAGATACTGCATTTTTCTCTCCTCCAGAGCTGCCTTTTCAAACTTGTCGTTGGAACGATATGTCTGGGAAAACTGATTGCCGCTGATCATATTGCGCATTTTGCACCGATAGAGAGCCTGCCCCTTTCCCGGTTTGGAAAATTCAAAATCGGTTATGATATAAGGGTCACCATCAATTTGAATTTTCAGGCCCTTGCGTAAATCTGAAGCGCTGTACATACCTCTCTCCATGTATTCCGGCTTTACCGGATTTTAGTATTTTTTGCGGGTTTTTCGGCTCATTTATGCCGAGAAACCTCCAGAATTGACTCTTCCAGAGAGCCAATATACCTTTGTCAACAACTTTTTTGCAACGATTAATCCATCAGGTAAAAAAGAACCTTGTGGAAAAATCAGAAAACCTTCAGTATGCTCTGCCTGTCTTGCAGAGCAAGTGTATTTTTTCAATGCTTCTGCATTTTATCACAGGTATAATGGTTTCTCCAGACACGACAAGGAGAGGAATGATACGGGCAGGAATTCTTTCAGACACACATATACAGCGCGTTACAGATCCATTCAAAAAGCTGGCGCACAGGGCCTTCTCTGCATGCGACGTCATCTTCCACGCCGGTGATATCACGGCAATGGAGGTCCTTGAAGTTTTTGGCAACAGGCCGGTGTATAGCGTCAGAGGCAATATGTGCAGCACCACAGTGCAAAAAACCTTACCTGAACACCGGCTCATCACTCTCGAAGGAGTTCGGATAGGACTTTG
This sequence comes from Desulfopila sp., assembly GCA_036350815.1. Classification (GTDB taxonomy): domain Bacteria; phylum Desulfobacterota; class Desulfobulbia; order Desulfobulbales; family Desulfocapsaceae; genus Desulfopila_A. The sequence goes on along the minus strand of JAZBNU010000026.1, from coordinate 3,593 downwards.
TCATGGCGCAGGGCCGCGCCATAATATAGAGGAAAGAATGTGGGCTCTTTTTCCTGAGGCCGACTGCATTATTTACGGGCATACCCATAATCCCGTCTGCGAAAAAAAAGGCGGTGTTTTATTCATAAACCCTGGGAGTTTTCAGGTGACGGCACCGCACGCCGCGCCGGCATCCTACGCACTCCTCACAATAGACAAAAACGGTCTTGATGCCGACCTGCACTTTATTCGCTCACTCCGATGAAAACGCTCTGGACTCCCTGGAGAATGGACCACGTGCTGGGGAAAGCTGACACAGCAGAAGGCTGCCTTTTTGAGCCGGCAACCTCAGCCACAAGCAGTAAAAAATATCTTATGCTCCACCGTGATGCAATGACCATTGTTTTACTGAACCGCTTCCCCTACGCCAACGGCCATCTCCTTGTCGCCCCCGCCCGCCACGTCGATTGCCTCAGTGCACTCCAGCCAGACGAGGCGTATGCCGTGACCACAATACTGCAGTCCTGCACCACGATTCTCAAAGACCATTTTGCCTGCAGCGGTATCAATATCGGCTGTAATATTGGCGAATCAGCCGGAGCGGGAATTGCCGATCATCTGCATTTCCACCTGGTTCCTCGCTGGTCCGGTGATCACAACTTCATGACGGTTCTTGCCGATATCAGAACCATTCCACAGCATATCGAAGAGACCTTCGACCAGTTGCTGCCCAGATTCAAACATCTCAATCAACCTTTGACGTACTCACGATGACACAACCAGTAAAGCTCACCCCCATGCTGCAGCAGTACCTCGAAATCAAGGAAAATAATCGCGATTCCATTCTGTTTTACCGCATGGGTGATTTTTATGAAATGTTCTTTGATGACGCGGAAATTGCCTCAAAAATACTCGGCATCACTCTTACTTCACGAAACAACAAGGGAGACGCGGCAAAAGTCCCGATGTGCGGCATCCCTTTTCATGCAGCGCAGAACTATATCGCCAAACTCGTCAAAACAGGCCACCGAGTTGCAATCTGCGAACAGGTTGAAGATCCTGCGGAGGCGAAGGGCATCGTACACCGCGAAGTCATCCGGACAATCTCTCCAGGTGTAGTCACAGACGACCAGCTGCTTGATGATAAATCCAACAACTACGTGGCTGCCCTGGGATGGAAATCTGGAGGAGAGAATGAACTGTTCGGCCTGAGTTTTCTCGATCTCAGCACAGGAAGATTTCTTACGGGAGAATTCAAGGAAACAACCGGTAAATATGAGCAGGTAATCGACCAGCTTACCCGAATGACACCGGCAGAACTTCTTATCGGCACCGTCGACAAAGGAGCCCTCGTGGGCCTGCTCACAGAAGTCGCCGCCTTTTTACCGGGACTGTGCATCACCGAGAGGGATCAGGAGTTTTTCCACCAGGAAAGCTGCCGCAATCTTCTTCTCGAACATTTCAAAGTCATCAATCTCTCCGGCTTCGGCTGCGACTCCATGAACTGCGGCATCACGGCAGCCGGGGTGTTGCTTGAATACGTCAGAGAAATGGAAAAGACCGCAGTCAGCCACGTAGAAAATCTCGCGCCTATTGAGCTGCAATCAATCCTTCTGATCGATGATGGTTCGCGCCGGAATCTGGAGCTGACCCAGACTCTGATAGGCAGTTCCAGGGAAGGTTCTCTTCTTTCTGTACTGGACAGAACGACTACTCCAATGGGGGCCCGCCTGCTAAAAGACAATCTCCTCTTTCCTCTTCAGAGTGTCGACAGCATCAACGCCAGGCTTGAGGCTGTTGCCTTTCTTCATAAACACAATCAGCTGCGTCGCGACATCCGTTGTTCTCTGGACAGTATTTATGACATGGAAAGGCTTAACAGCAGAATAGTGCTTGGCAGCGCCAATGGCCGGGATCTGCTCGCCATGAAACAGTCTCTTGCCCAGCTTCCGCTGCTGCAGGAGTTGATCGGGCAATGCAAAACCCGCCGTTTTCAGGAAATTGGAGAACAATTCGAGACCCTGGGAGAACTGCATCATCTCCTGGAGCACGCCATCCACGAGGAACCGCCCGCAACGCTGCGCGACGGGCATCTGATCAGGGAAGGCTACAATGAGGAGCTCGACGAGTTACTTCACCTGCTCCGCGACGGCAAACAGCTGATTCTTGAGCTGGAAACCAAGGAGCGGGCTGCGGTGGGTATTCCAAAACTGAAGATCGGCTACAACAAGGTCTTCGGATATTATCTTGAAGTGAGCAAGGCTCATGCGGAAAAGATTCCTCAACATTATATCCGCAAACAGACCCTGGTCAATGCGGAACGGTTTATTACACCCGAGCTGAAAGAATTTGAAAACAAAGTTGTCAGTGCCCAGGAGCGCCGGCTCGATCTTGAGTACAGACTTTTTGTGGAGGTCCGGGCAACACTGGCACAGCAAAGCTCCAGACTGCTAAAAGTTGCGAACCTGCTGGCACAGGTTGACTATTTTGCCGCCCTTGCTGAAATTGCCCATCTCCACAACTATAAACGCCCCGTGGTTGATGATGGCGAAGAAATCGTCATTACCGAAGGAAGACACCCTGTTATTGAGCAGTCTCTGGCGAAAGGAAAATTCGTCCCGAACGATGTTTCTCTCAACCAGTCTCGTGATGAAGTGATCATAATCACCGGCCCGAACATGGCGGGGAAATCAACAGTTCTGCGTCAGACGGCACTCATTGTCCTCATGGCACAGATGGGCGGTTTTGTTCCCGCCAATGAAGCCAGGATCGGGGTAGTCGACAAGATCTTTACCCGGGTGGGAGCCATGGATGATCTCCGTCGGGGACAATCTACCTTTATGGTTGAAATGAATGAGACGGCAAATATTTTAAATAATGCTACAACACGAAGCCTTGTGATTCTCGATGAGATCGGCCGCGGCACCTCCACCTACGATGGACTCGCCATCGCCTGGGCGGTGGCTGAACACCTCGCCCAAAAAGACGGCCGCGGCATCAAGACACTTTTTGCCACCCATTACCACGAGCTCACTGAACTTTCATCAAGACAGGAGCGAGTCCAGAATTTTTCTATTGCCGTCAAAGAATGGAATGACACTATTATTTTCCTGCATAAACTCGTGCGCGGCGGCACCAGCCGGAGTTACGGAATTCAGGTGGCTGGTCTTGCCGGTGTTCCTGACAAGGTCGTCAATCGGGCCAAAGAGATCCTGCGCACTATTGAAGCTGGCGGTCTCTCAGGCAAAGGTGTAACCAATCCCTCAGAAAAAACACAGAAAAAGAAACACCCCAGCCAGTTATCCCTTTTCCGGCCTCCTGCCGATCCGCTCCGGGAATATTTAGAGAAATTGACAATTGACGATCTGACACCTCGTCAGGCTCTTGAGATCCTCTATGAGCTTGAGAAACTCGCTACAACATAGAAAAGCAGTACCCCAAATTTTTCATCCTTCGGGCTGACGCCGCCACTTCGAAGTTCTGCTTTCTCTGCAGCAGCTATCACAATTAAATTATCTGATTACCCCTAAAGATCAGCAAGCCCTATGGGGCAGGATCACTCTTTTCACGGGACGTTATAAACCCTTCCATGGGGGCTTGACTGCAGCCGTCCT
>JAZBNU010000025.1:0-3022 GCA_036350815.1 Desulfopila sp. | reverse complement strand
GCCGTTGATTATATCACCAAACCTTTTCATGCCTTGGAAGTAAAAGCACGGGTAAAAAACCATCTTGCCCTCGCCGGCATGAAAATCAAGCTTTCACAACAGAACGAGCTTCTCGAAAAACAGGTAGGACAAAAGACTCTGGAAATACAGGAGATGCTCCAGGGAAGTATTCTGAGCATGGCTTTAATGGCTGAGATACGGGACCCTTATACAGCCGGGCACCAGCAGAGAGTCGCCCGACTGGCCTGTTCCATTGCCGGGCACATGGGACTGGCGGCTGATGTTGTCGAGGGAATTCGAATTGCGGCACTCCTGCACGATGTCGGCAAAATTCGGGTTCCGGTGTCCATCCTCAATAGAACAGGTCACCTTCTTGATGCGTAGTTGGCGGTTATAAAAATTCACCCGCAGATAAGTTTTGAAATATTAAAAAATATTCCATTTCCCTGGCCTTGCGCTCAAATGGTACTGCAGCACCACGAGCGAATAGATGGATCGGGGTACCCTTACGGCATTAAAGGTGATGAGATGTTGCTTGAGTCAAAAATTCTTGCGGTAGCCGACGTTACGGAGGCAACCAGCTCATTCAGACCTTATCGCCCGGCTCAGGGAATTGCATCAGCTCTGCAAGAGTTAAGAGAATGCCGCGGTATTTCTTATGATGCAGAAATTGTTGATGTTTGTCTTGACCTGTTTGAAAGCAAAGATTTCAACTTCCATGAAAATATTGACTGCATAAGGTAATTGCTAATGTTCCCATCATTAAACCTCAGAACCAGGATAATATGTCTATTTCTAGCGATGGGGGCTGTTACTCTCAGCGGGGGCATAGCAATGCTCCACTACACCTATCAATTTGATAACACATTTAATAATGTGGTGCAGAAAGAAATCGCTCTCTACACAATGGCAAAAGACATGGAGGTAACTCTTGCCAATCAGAAAGGCTTCATCACCTATTTTCTCATCGATGGAAACAGTAAATGGCTAGAATCACTCGGACAATACCGGCAGATTTTCCAGCAGAACCTCGACAGGGCCGGTACCTTGCAGCTCAGCGCCAACCAGCAGAATACCCTGGCTCGTATCAAAGAGAAATATCGTATCTATATCGAAAGTAAAGATATAACGATAAAAAACTATCAAGCTAACCTGAATACCACTCACACCACTATTTCAGGGCTTCATGAAAAAAATCGTGAGCTTTTTTTCAATCTTCTCGAACTGTGCCAGTCGTTCAGCAGGAATCAATGGAACAACATCGAAGAAATACGGAAAATTAATGCCATACGCTCTGAAAATCTAAGGAAAATCGCCTACGCAACCATCTCATTTTTTATGATGTTATCCGCATTGTCTCTTTATATTCTCTACAAACAGATTCTTCTGCCGATTCGAGGACTGGCAATCGAAACAGGCAGCACTCCCCAGGAAAGCTCCAAAGACGAAATCTTTTCTTTGAGCCAGTCCCTGAAGGGTATGATGAGGGACTTTGACGAAACGCACGATGAACTGGCCAAAAGCAGAAAGCATCTTCTTCAAGCCGAAAGAATGGCCATGGTCGGCGAATTAGCCGCCGGGGTAGCCCATACCATACGAAATCCATTTACCTCAATTAAAATGAGAATGTTTTCTCTGACCCGCTCTCTTCATTTAAATGATGAGCAAAATGATGACATCAAGGTAATCTCTGATGAAATTACCCGGATTGACAAAATTGTTCAGAACTTTCTTGAATTTTCACGACCCCCAAAATTGAAACTTGAAGCAGTCCAACTGTTCACCATTATCCATTCTGTTATCGCTCTGATGGAATATCGACTCAAAAAATATGATGCTGATCTTATTTACAGGAGTCTTCCGGATCTACCAAAAATACATCTTGACCCAGACAGAATTAAGGAGGCTCTGGTGAACCTTATAACCAACTCCTGCGAAGCTATGGAGAAAGGAGGGGTAATAGAAATAGATGAACGTATTGAAAATGACCCCGAAGCCGGTGACATGGTTGTAATTTCAGTGCGAGATAATGGACCTGGAGTTCCTGAAAGTATCCGCTATAGAATTACCGCACCTTTTTTCACAACCAAAGAGGACGGCACAGGCCTCGGCCTGAGTATTGTGAAAAGAATTGTACAGGAGCACGGCGGCAAACTGGAAATCCCACCATCAGAAGAGAAAAAAACAGAATTCATTATTAAAATACCAATACAAGAGGGTACGGATGAGTCTGGTTCTGATAATTGACGACGACAAGCAATTGTGTCTGAGCTTCAGCAAGATCCTTTCGCAAGATGGCTACAGAACAGTCAACGCGTATAGCGGCAGGGAGGGAATTGAACAGGTCAAGGCTTTGCACCCCGACCTTGTCATTCTCGATGTCAGGCTGCCGGACATATCAGGTATTGAGGTCTTTGAAGCCATCCACACGATCTTTCCCAAGCTTCCCGTCATCATCATTACTGCCTTCAGCACTACGGAAACCGCTATCGGAGCAATTCAAAAAGGTGCCTTTGACTATATATACAAACCTTTTGATGTTCCTGAAATGCTCAAAGTGGTCGAAAAAGCAGTGGATGCCGGTCGTTCCATGTCAACCCCGGTCGCGGTAAACCCTGAACTTGAAAGCCTCTCTGACCAGGAAGCTCTCGTCGGAACCAGCAATCTGATGCTGGAAGTATACAAAGCTATTGGCAGAGTCACTTCAACAGATGCCACCGTTTTGATACGGGGAGAATCCGGAACAGGCAAGGAACTCGCTTCAAGAGCCGTGTACAACCATTCTCTCAGGGCCGATAATCCATATATCATAATCAATTGTGTCGCTATTCCTGAATCTCTCCTGGAAAGTGAACTGTTCGGCTATGAGAAAGGAGCATTTACAGGAGCTCAGCATCGAAAAATCGGAAAAATAGAACAAGCTCAAGGAGGAACCGTCTTTCTGGATGAAATAGGTGACATGTCCCTGGCCACCCAGAGCAAATTCCTCCGTCTTCTTCAGGAAAAGACTATTGAAAGAATC
>JAZBNU010000024.1:0-29529 GCA_036350815.1 Desulfopila sp. | reverse complement strand
TTCGGCGTTGCCGGAGCGCACAGTGGAGATCTTGCTTCATACGGACTTCCAAGTGTTAATGCTGCCAAACTGGTTATTGACAAGGTTAATGCTGCAGGTGGAATCAACGGTAAAAAGATTGAACTTCTTGTTGAAGATGATGTATGTAAACCTGAAGTAGCCACCAATACTGCGACGAAGCTCGTTTCAGCCGGTGTGGATGTTGTCCTTGGACACATCTGCTCTGGAGCAACCAAAGCGGCCTTGCCTATTTACAATAACGCTGGTGTACTTGTTATGTCGCCTTCAGCCACTAACCCCGAGCTGACCCAGAGTGGGGATTATCCCAACTTTTTTAGAACAATAGCATCTGATGACAACCAGGCCAAAGTGGATGTTGAATTTGCCTTGAATGTTCTCGGCTACACTAAATTTGCCGTTGTTCATGACAAGGGTGATTATGGTAAGGGATTTGCTGAATTTGCCAAGAAATTCCTTGAAGAATCCGGCAAAGCAGAAGTTCTGTTGTTTGAAGGTGTTACTCCCGGGGCTGTAGATTATTCAGCTGTAGTGAACAAAATAAGCCGTTCCGGTGCTGAGGCCGTAATTTTTGGAGGATATCACCCGGAAGCCTCAAAGATAGTTAGTATGATGCGGAAAAAAAGACTTGATACCACCTTCATCTCTGATGATGGTGTGAAAGATAACACCTTTATTAAAGTGGCTGGCGCGGATGCAGAGGGAGTTTATGCCTCAGGACCGAAAGACACAGCTTCAAACCCGCTGGCGATTGCTGCAGTAGAAGAGCACAAGCAGGTGTTTGGAAGTGATCCGGGAGCGTTCTTTGACAATGCCTATGCTGCGGCACTCGCGTTGGTTAATGCCATAGAAAAAGCCGGTTCTACAGACCTGGATGCTTTGAAAAAGGCTCTTATGACGGAAAAGGTAGATACACCTGTTGGAACCATCTCTTTTGATGAAATTGGAGATGCCATTGGTGTTGGCTTCTCCGTGTATAAGGTTCAGGACGGCGTTTTCGTAGAGATGTAATCGGAGTCGCTTTTTTTATTCTCACCTGGCATGATCATTATCGCTATCGATAAATGATTATGCCAGGTTCTTTTTTTGTGGCTAATATGGATTATTTTATCGAACTTCTTTTCAGTGGGCTTACCAGGGGTGCCATCTACGCATTAATCGCCCTGGGATATACCATGGTATACGGCATTATAGGCTTGATCAACTTCGCTCATGGCGAAATTTATATGATTGGAGCCTTTACTTCATTTATTGTCGCGACAGTTTTGTCAATCTACGGTTTTCCTCTTCTAGCAATTATTATCATAGCTGGTCTGGCCGCAGCTGTCTGGTCTAGTTCCTATGGGTACACCATTGAAAAAATAGCATATAAGCCACTACGGGGGGCTCCGCGCCTTTCAGCACTTATAAGTGCCATCGGTATGTCCATATTCCTGCAGAACTATGTGCTGCTAGCCCAGACTTCAGACTTTCTGCCGTTTCCAAGACTCATCCCCGACCTTGAAATAATAGAGCCATATGCTCACATCGTCGGAACAACCGATATGGTGATACTGATTGTCACCACCATAACAATGCTGCTGCTCACAGTTTTTATAAAATATACCCAGATTGGTAAAGCCATGCGAGCTACCGCCCAAGATAAGACCATGGCAATGCTTGTTGGCATTAATGTCAACCGTGTAATATCGGTGACATTTATTATTGGATCTGCTCTGGCCTCTATTGGAGGGCTGCTTATTGCCACACATATTGGGCAGATCAACTTCTTTATCGGCTTCCTTGCCGGAATCAAGGCATTTACCGCCGCCGTTCTCGGTGGTATTGGGTCTGTTCCCGGTGCCGTTTTGGGCAGCCTGGTTCTCGGCCTGACGGAAAGCTTTGCCACCGGTTATGTTTCCAGTGATTATGAAGACGTTTTCGCCTTTTCCCTGCTGGTTTTGATTTTGATCTTTAAGCCATCCGGAATACTTGGAAAGGCTGAAACAAAAAAAGTGTGAGTTCAAAAAATGTTTTCAATTAAAGAATTCCAGCGAAGTCTGTTAACTTCAATATGGTTCGTATTTCTAACTTTTCCGATAATGGTTATAAAGGTTGACCCGCTTGACCGAATCATAAATTGGCGTTGGGAAAATGCAGTTTATGTCGCGGTGGGGGCATTTCTCCTCTCTTTTGTTTTCCGCTCTCTTTTGCGGCGAAAAGAAAGCGGAGGCACCACCACTGCCGAGGCTGATGATCAAAAACAACCCTGGATAAATACAATACTTGAAACGAAGCGGTATAAAAACATTCTAGCCGGGCTTGCTTTAGCGACAGCTCTCATCTTTCCACACCTTTTTTCAACCTATCAGACCAATATCATGACGACGGCATTGATGTATGTAATGCTGGGACTCGGTTTGAATATTGTTGTAGGTCTTGCCGGCCTACTGGATCTTGGGTTTGTGGCATTCTATGCAGTGGGAGCTTACAGTTATGCTTTGCTGCATTATCACTTTGAGCTTGGATTTTGGGCAGCCTTGCCTATTGGAGGAGGGCTTGCGGCAATTTTCGGAATACTTCTTGGTTACCCAGTACTCCGTTTACGAGGCGATTATCTTGCTATTGTGACTTTGGGGTTTGGGGAAATAATTCGTCTGGTTCTGGAAAACTGGGGGGATTTTTCTCAGGGCCCGAGCGGTATTTCAAATATTGCCAGACCAGGATTTTTCGGCATTGAACTTTCTCTCAACGATGCCATTGTCTACCTCTACTATATAATGGTTGTTGCAGTCGTAATAACCATATTTGTTGTCAACCGACTGCAGGATTCTAGAATGGGGAGGGCATGGATAGCCCTTCGAGAAGATGAAATTGCGTGTCAGGCAATGGGGATCGATAAAAGAAAAACTAAACTGGCTGCTTTTTCTTTAGGTGCATTCTGGGCCGGTCTGGTAGGGGTGGTCTTCGCTGCCAAAACAACTTTTATTAATCCGGCGAGTTTTACATTTCTCGAATCAGCCATCATTTTGTCCGTAGTTGTTTTGGGAGGAATGGGATCTATTGTCGGGGTGGTTATTGGTGCGCTTATTCTCATATTGTTACCTGAATATCTTCGGGCTCTTTCTGAATATCGAATGCTGGCTTTCGGCGCAGTCCTCGTCATGATGATGGTCTTCCGGCCTCAGGGAATGATTGGAGCATTGCGTAAGACCTATAAGTTTTCTAAACCAAACACGAACTAGATGAACAAGCCTATACTGGAAGTATCCCGGATGACAATGGATTTTGGCGGGATACGAGCATTGGACAACCTCGATTTAGAGGTGTATTCCGGGGAAATTGTGGCCCTTATCGGCCCTAACGGAGCCGGCAAGACAACCTTTTTTAATTGCCTTACCGGTATCTATGTACCAACCAAAGGGGATATTTATTTACATCCTCCGGACGGCAGGCGCAAAGTCAACTTAAAGGGACTCCTGCCGAACAAGGTTACGGAATATGGGCTGGCCAGAACTTTTCAAAACATCCGCCTTTTTTCTCAGATGACTGTTTTGGAAAATGTTATGATCGGATGCCATTGTCGTACCAAAGCTTTTATCCTTGGCGCTGTTTTCAGAGGACCGGCAACTCGTCGCGAGGAGAATGAAATCGTTGAGAAGAGCTATCGCATCCTGGAAAAAGTCGGTTTGGTAAAATATATTGATGAATATGCCAAAAACCTCCCTTACGGTGCACAACGTCGGCTTGAGATTGCCCGGGCATTGGCTACCGAACCAAACCTTCTGCTTCTAGATGAACCTGCTGCCGGAATGAACCCTCAGGAAACACGAGGGATTGACGATCTTATTCGAGAAATTTCCAGTGAAGGCATGGCTATTTTACTCATTGAACACGATATGAAACTTGTAATGAGCCTCTCGGATAGGATTTATGTAGTCGATTATGGTAAAAAAATAGCCGAGGGTCAGCCTGCTGAAATTCGTGCTAATCCTGATGTGATCAGAGCGTATCTAGGTGAATAGAATATTATGTTGACACTTGAAAATGTACAGGCTGGCTATGGGAATATTCTTGCCATTAAAGAGGTCAGTCTGGAAATCGGTAAAGGTGAAATAGTCACTCTCATTGGGGCAAATGGGGCCGGCAAAAGCACCACTCTGATGACCATATCCGGCATAGTCGGGTGCAGAACCGGAAAGATTATTCTTAACGGCAAAGAAATACAAAGAAATACTCCTGATGAAATTGTCAAGATGGGTGTCTCTCAGGTTCCTGAAGGAAGACATATTTTCCCCCTTTTGACAGTAAAAGAAAATCTTGATATGGGAGCATTTCTGCGCAAAGACAAATCAGGTATCAAAGAAGATATCGACTATGTCTACTCTCTTTTTCCTATTCTTAAAGAGAGAAGGGATCAGGATGGCGGTACGCTCAGCGGTGGTGAACAGCAGATGCTTGCTCTATCAAGAGCCTTGATGGCCCGACCAAAAGTTCTCCTTTTGGATGAACCATCCATGGGGCTCGCACCTTTGATTATAAAACAGATTTTTCAAATCATAAAAAAAATCAATAGTGAAAGTGAAACCACAATTTTCCTGGTTGAACAAAATGCCAATCAGGCTCTGCAGATCGCCGATCGTGGCTATGTCATCGAAAACGGTATGATTACAATCACCGGGCAAGCCGAAACGTTGCTCAATAATCCTGAAATCCAAAAGGCTTACCTGGGAATTTAAGCCCGGTAACGACATGAAACCAGATATCCCGGTATCACCATCGATTATGATTATCGCCGGAGAAGCATCCGGGGATATGCATGGCGCAGGTCTTATTAAGGCACTGCAACAATTGAAACCTGCAGCCCGTTTCTTTGGTATGGGTGGAAAGGAGTTGACCAAGGCAGGTGTTGAGATTGTATGTGATGTTGAAAAGACTGCCGTTATGGGTGTTACTGAAATCTTTTCTGCTTTAGGTGGTATTTTCTCAACCCTGAATCGTATCAAAACAGAATTGCGTCAAAGAAAACCGGATTTGGTAATTCTGGTGGACTTTGCCGGGTTCAATCTTCGAATTGCCAGACTGGCTCATAAGCTTAACATCCCCGTTTTCTATTACATACCCCCTAAAGTTTGGGTATGGCGAAAAAACAGGATAAAATTACTAGCCAAATATGTCAGCAGAACCGGCGTTATTCTTCCATTTGAAGAAATATATCTCAAGAAACGAGGGGTACAAGCCAATTATGTAGGCAATCCGGTGTTGGAAGAAGTTGTTGTCAAAATGGATCGAGAAGCCTTTTGTAAAAAATATGGCATAGATTCTGGAAAAGCTCTTGTGGGAATCCTCCCAGGTTCGAGGAAAAAAGAAGTTGCGTATCTTCTTCCGGTTTTTCTTGAAGCTGCTCGAAGAATGCAAAAAAAATATTCTCGTGAACTTGTTTTTCTTATCCCGCTTGCCTCCACTTTAAGCCTTGCAGATCTGGAAAATTGCGGTCTTCGGGAATTTAGCGGTGATCTTGAAATTCATTTACTTGCAGAAGACCGATATGACCTTATGGCTGCTTGTGATGCCGCTATGGCAGCATCTGGAACCGTAACCCTTGAACTTGCTGTATTAGATATTCCAATGGTCGTGGCGTACATTTTTGCCCCATTGTCATACGCCATCGGAAAACTTTTTATCGACATTCCCTATTTTTCTTTAGTCAATATAATAGCCGGTAAAAGTGTTGTAACAGAACTATTGCAGGATCAAGTCCACCCTGGAAGTGTCGAAATTGAACTAGCTCGCGTAGTATTTGATGAGAATGTTCGAAAGTATATGATGGACGATTATCATTTGATCCGCAAACTTTTAGGAAAAGAATGTGCTTCAGAAAACGCCGCCCGGATTGCACTGGATACAATGACTAATAGATAAGGTTTTGGAAAAGATTTCTGTTGTAACTTCCTGTTTTTGAATCATAAAAAACTTAGTTGGTTTGTTTTCCATCTTGTGCTCCCAAGGCTGTACTCCCAGGATAATATAAAGTGTGCTACAAAATATACGTACTTCCTGTGGGATCTACACTGTCTTCTGATAGTAATTTGGAAAATAGCTGTTAACAGGGTTTTCTCTATCCTATATGTCCACTCTTGTTCAAAGGTTGATGAATACATATGTTGTGCTCATGCTGTTGAATCGAGCATATCGAATATACTCTTCTCAGGAAAAAATACGCATATGAGAAAAATACTCATCACCGGAGCAACTGGATATATCGGCAGGCGCCTGACTCATCGACTGCTTGACCAAGAAGAATATTCAATACGACTTCTGGTACGTAACAAGAACAAAGTTCAATCTTTTATTACCGAAAGGGTCGAAATCTGTGAAGGAAATACTTTTGATAGTGTTTCACTCAAAAATGCTCTGAAAGATGTCGACACCGCATTCTACCTTATCCATTCCATGGGATCTAAAGAGGATTACCGCAATCTCGATAAAGAGAGTGCTGAAAACTTCAGGGTTGCCTGTCGCGACTGCGGAGTACGGAGAATTGTCTACTTAGGAGGATTAGGACTCAAAGAAAGTGCCTCAACGCATCTGCTCAGTAGAATTGAAACAGGTGAGATTTTATCGGCTGAGCCAGATAAAATTCAGACAATATGGCTTCGCGCGGGAGTGATAATCGGGGCAGGAAGTGCCAGTTATGAAATAATTCGAAATCTAACTCAGAAACTTCCGGTAATGATCACACCGAAATGGGTGCGAACCAAAACGCAGCCTATTGGTATTGCAGATGTTCTTTCATATCTTCAGCAATCGATAGAATTGAAGTACGATAAAGATCTGATGGTAGACATAGGTGCAGAACAGTTGAGTTTCCAGGAAATGATGAAGCAAACTGCGGAAGTATCTGGGTTGAAACGTTTCCTTCTTCCAGTTCCCGTGCTGTCTCCAAAACTTTCTTCCTACTGGTTGATTTTTTTTACCCCGGTACCATATAAACTCGCTTCAGCGTTAGTTGAAGGACTGAAAAGTGAAACGGTTTGGCAGAACAATAATGCGGCTGCGTTTTATCCTGCTATTGAACCGATGTCTTTTAAAAAAACTGTGAAACACGCCAACACAATGCTTGAGCAGAACCAGGTCGTCAGCAGGTGGTGCGACAGCAGCGGAGAAACTGCTTGTGATGTTAAAGATTTTGATGATCCCGCTGGAGCTGTACTGCGTGACACTAGAATAGTGCCGTATTATGAAAATATAACCCAGCAGAACGTATTTAAAGCTGCCTGCGAGGTAGGTGGCCCCAACGGGTGGTTTAAGTATAATTATCTCTGGCGCTTACGAGGCTTTCTCGATAAGATAATTGGGGGGTATGGGCTGAATCGGGGAAGAAGAACGAAAGGGGAGCTTCGCGTTGGAGACGCTTTGGATTTTTGGAAAGTTGTTGATATCAAAGAAGGAAAGCGGTTATTGCTCTATGCTCAGATGAGACTCCCTGGACAGGCGTGGCTCGAATTTGACTGCCAGCCTGAACAGCTAGTGCAGACAGCTCACTTTATTCCTCGAGGGATACTGGGAAGGGTCTACTGGTATTCCATTGTACCTATTCACAATCTTGTTTTCGCTGATCTTGCTCGAACTGTAGTTAGAAGCGCTATAGGGGAAAAAAGGGTCGAAAGCTCTGAGGAGGAGTAAAGTGCATCTTACGGTCCGAAAAAAAAACAGCTTAAAGGCATCCGTCCACCTGCTCTGGAGGAAAGATGTTTTTCACGTCAAAAATAACACATTTTTCTTTACAGAATGATTTAATTCCATCAAGCGAAAGTGCAACGAATTGATTGTGTGCCACAGCGAGTACAACACCATCGAAAAAACCTTTGTCTGGCGTATCCACCATTGTAATACCATATTCATCATATGCCTCCTCGCCGCTTACCCAGGGGTCATGCACCGATATATTGATGTTGTATTCTTTTAGTTCATTTATAATATCTATTACTTTTGTATTGCGCAGGTCAGGACAGTTTTCTTTGAAAGTTATTCCCATTATCAGTACATTTGATTTGGAAACATCTATGCCTTTATTGACCATCAGTTTTATCATTCTTGAAGCAATATATTGACCCATACCGTCATTGAGTCGTCTTCCGGCAAGAATCATGTTGGGATGGTAGCCGACCTGTTTCGCTTTATGGGTCAGATAATATGGATCAACACCAATACAGTGGCCACCGACAAGCCCTGGACGAAATGGGAGAAAGTTCCATTTTGTACCAGCAGCCTGCAATACTTCTGCCGTATTGATATTCAGCTTGTTAAAAATCAATGAGAGTTCATTGATAAGCGCAATATTTACGTCTCTTTGCGTATTTTCTATAACTTTTGCTGCCTCAGCAACTTTAATCGAGCTTGCCTTGAAGGTTCCTGCGGTAATAATACTCTTATAGAGAAGATCGATGAATTCGGCTGATTCCGGATTGGAGCCGGAAGTGATTTTAACTATATTGGGCAACCGATGCTCTTTGTCACCAGGGTTGATTCTCTCAGGACTATAGCCACAAAAGAAATCTTCGTTGAGTTTAAGCCCAGAAAGTTCTTCCAGGATAGGAACACATACTTCTTCAGTGGCACCAGGGTAGACAGTGGATTCATAGATAACATAGTCATCTTTTTTAAGTACCCGCCCGACGATTTCCGATGCACTTTCAAGATAATAAAGATCAGGTCGTTTAGCATTATCTATCGGAGTGGGCACAGCCACGATAAAAACATTACAATCGGCAATCTCCTGAGGCAAGGAGGTGAACTGTAATTTCTCAGCCTTGATAAGTTCTTCACGGTCCACTTCCATAGTGGTGTCTGTTCCGGCTTTTAAAGCTGCTATGCGCTCATTTTTAAGGTCGAAACCAACGGTGGTAATTTTTTTGCCGAATTCAACGGCAAGTGGGAGCCCAACATAGCCAAGTCCGACAACAGCAATTTTAGTCTGTAATAATTGATCCATATTATTTAATGTCGTGTTGTTTGCCGTAATATACCAAACCTGAAGTATCTGTTTCCATTACCTCAACTGAGTACAGGAAGTACCTTTCTGATTGTAGAATAGCAGTCAGGTTGTCGTAAATGAACATGGCGATATGTTCTGAGGAAGGATTGAGAACCGAGAATTCTTCCATTGTGTTGAGATCACGATGATCAAGTCGATCTACAACTGTATTAACATGTTTTTTGAGTACCTTGAAATCGATTCCCATGCCCACATTATCCAAAGCTTCCGCTCGAACTGTTACTTTTACTTTCCAGTTGTGGCCATGAGGCAATTCGCAGTCACCTGGATAGTCGCGAAGGTGGTGGGCACCGGCAAAGTGAGTTTTTATAAAAATATCAAACATTACGTAATATACTCCGTATAAAAAACGATGGAGTCGGAATTGAACATTTTTTTACAGTGTTAAAACCGACAAGTAGCTGCCAGAATTGTGTGTGGCATTTTCTGCTCGACTCAAATATACTGCATTACAACAAAAATACCACATTTTCGTGATCAGTAATGAGATAATTTGCGGTACTACTAAGATGTAAATTGTTGATCTGGTGAATATGTTTATTGAAAATCAAGACTGCTTAAAAATCAATAGGAAAAGGAAGTGCATCCGGTCCGGATACAGAAAGGTGGTACCTGCCTAACTTTTATCTTGATAATATCTTCCTCGTGGTTATGAAAAGAAGATCCAATGAAACCTCTGAAATAACGAAGGATACCCTTTTTAATGGCAACCTGATTTGTTACCAGAATAAAAACGGTTACAGATTTTCCATAGACTCCGTACTTTTAGCTCACTTTTCTCTATCCTGGAAAAACGCTACGGTTCTCGATATGGGATGTGGTTGTGGGATATTGTCACTGATTCTTCTCTATAGGAATTATAGCGAAATACACTGCATTCAAGGGATTGAAGTCCAGGATAGTCTGGTAGTTCTTGCCAGGAAGAATTGTGAGGTAAACAACTTTGAAAAAAAATGTACTATAATCCAAGGAGATTACAGAGACATACGTACTTTTTTTAAGGCAGAAACATTTACCCATATTATTTGTAATCCGCCATTTTTCCCTATTGGCAGTGGGAGAACCAGTGAAAATACTGAAAGCTGTCTGGCACGGCATCAAAAATTGTCTTCCCCTGACTCTATTGCTGAAGGTGCAGCTTTTGCTTTAAAAAACAAAGGGGTTTTCACAATTATTTTTCCAGCTGAGTTGTGTATGGACCTCCTCTTTGCACTCAATGCACGTAAAATTCGAGTGAAGAGAATGCAGGTGGTATACAGCTATCCACTGGCGGAGAATGCTTCACTTGTCCTGCTTGAATGCATAAAAAACGGTGGGGTTGGTGTAAAAGTTCTGAAACCTTTATATATTTACGACATGCAAAACGGCCCTTATTCAAAAGAAATCCAAGAAATGTATTGTCCCTGAGATGATCATCTAGTTTATGTGTATACTACGTTATGAGTAGAAAATGATTGCAAAAACAAACAGCTGTATAGTCATTGGAGTAGATGGCCTCTCTCTGGAAATTGAGGTTGATATTGCCTCTGGTTTGCCGATGTTCTCAACGGTTGGGCTACCTGATGGGGCTGTAAAGGAGAGTAAAGACAGAGTTAAAGCCGCAATAAAGAACTGTGGATACGATTTCCCTAATAAACGAATAACGGTGAATCTTGCTCCTGCTAATGTCAAGAAAGAGGGTGCGGGGTATGATCTCCCTATTGCTCTAGGAATTCTTTCCGCTAATGGATTAATCCCACAAGATAAAATGGAGAGCTACTCGATAATTGGTGAACTCTCTTTAGATGGCAGGGTTCGCGGAGTACGGGGTGTTTTACCAATGGAGCTTAATGCACGTGAGCGAGGAATGGCAGGAGTTATTGTTCCTCGGGAAAACAGTTTCGAAGCAGGGGTTGTTGACGGCATTCATGTTTTTCCGGTTGATTTTCTCCATGAGGCTGTAGAGTTTTTAATGGGAGAAAAAGTATTAGTTCCATGTATTACTGACCTTGATAAAGTTTTTTCTCAAAGAGATGAATATCAGGTAGATTTCTCCGATGTTAAAGGACAACAGAATGCCAAAAGAGCTCTGGAAATTGCAGCGGCCGGCAACCATAATGTCCTCATGAAAGGACCTCCTGGAGCCGGGAAAACCATGCTTGCCAAAAGAGTCATAACCATTTTACCGGATATGAGTTTTGCAGAAGCTCTGCAGACAACAAAAGTGCACAGTATCGCCGGCGTCCTTCCGGAAAATTCTGCTTTTATATCGCAAAGACCGTTCAGGTCGCCGCATCATACGATTTCAGATGCCGGTCTTGTGGGAGGCGGCAGCTATCCACGGCCAGGTGAAGTGTCTCTTGCGAATAATGGTGTTCTTTTTCTTGATGAGTTGACTGAATTCAGGAAAAGAGCTTTGGAAATGTTGAGACAGCCACTGGAAGACAGGAAAGTCACAATTGCCAGAGCAAATATGTCACTTTCCTTTCCTGCCGACTTCCTGCTTATTGCGGCTTATAACCCCTGTCCGTGCGGGTTTTTTGGAGATAAGCGCAACAGGTGCAATTGTACTCCTGCTCAGATTCAAAATTACATGGCGAAACTTTCAGGCCCACTCCTTGACAGAGTTGACATACATTTAGAAATAGGTGCGGTACCATACAGAGATATAGAAAGTTCTGCCAAGACAGAGAGCTCCAGTCAGATCCGCAAGCGCGTAAATAGGGCGCGCAGCATCCAGAAGGTCCGATACAAACAGAATGAATCGCTCTTGTCCAATGCGAACATGACGGCCAAAATGGTCGGAATGTTTTGTTCTATAGATTCTGAAAGCAAACTCCTCCTGGAAAAAAGTGTTGAATATCTGGGTCTGTCTGCTCGTGCCTATCATCGGATCTTGAAAATTGCGAGAACTATTGCTGATCTAGATGAAGAAAAAGATATCAGGAAGAAACATATTGCAGAAGCCATACAATACAGAAGAATGGGTTTACGTGAAAGGAATTAGATGCAAATGAAACGTAGGCTGATCCTTGCACTGGTACTTGTCTCAACCCTGGCTGCACTGGTTTCATATCAGTTTTTTCGCCACCGCGATACTGTCCATCCATCATTGTTTCTTCCGGAAAATGTTCTTTTCTATATGCAGCAAAAGAAATTTGACCACACCCTGCTGAGAAAAGTTTTTCGATCCATAGATCTGGTCAGGTTGGCACTTGATATAGAATTGCCTGTTACTTCTGTGGAATTGGTACGAAAAACGTATAGTTTTCTCGAATCATCAGAGGCTGATATCATCTTTAGCGAGTTTTTCAGCAAATACTTCGCGTTTGCCATTCTTCAACAACAAGGCTCTGTGGCTCAGCAACACCGTTATCTGATAGAAAATACGCTGCTCTTTTCAAATCCTCAGCACGGCACAAACATTATTCAGAAAATGACATCATTGATGAGTGAAGAGAAGCAGATACAAAGCACCCAGTATGGCAGATATATTATTTTTCGCTTTCCACTTCAGGGTGATTTTTCTCTTTCAGTGGTTGTTGCCGGCAGATTGGTAATTGCCTCTTTACATGAACAGACACTACGGCAGGCTCTAGACCGCTATGATGATAAAAAAATAAATTTGCAAGAGAACTATTTTTATGGCGAGCTTAGTGAAAAATACAGAAAATCAAAACTTTTTTGCTACTTTTCTGTTGCTGGTATTTCGAAACAGTTTCAGTATCTTTTTGAAAAAGAGAGCATTAAAAATAGTCTGATTTCACGCTATCTCTCGAAACTGAAAGGTTTTACCGCCGGCGGATATGGTTATGATCAGCAAAGCGGATATACCCACAGCATCTTGACCCTTCATTTCAATAAATACGAACTTAATAAAAGAACAGCAGCTTTACTTAGCATTAAACCGGAATATAACCGCAATATTCTTAAAACACCTGCAGACTCTTTGCTCTATTACTGGACAAACACCCTTGACCTCGATGCTCTATGGGATACATATATAAGAAAAGTCGAGAGTACTGCTGCCGCTTCAGCCGATATTGAAGAAACTGTTGCGGCATCGGCGGAAATGTCCTTTGAAAGTCTCCTTGCTCTGGCAGGAAACTCTTTTCAAGTAATGATACATGAGCCGGCTACAATTGATTTCGTACCAGTTCCGAATTTTAATATTGCATTGAGCCTTCAAGACACTGACAAAGCGATGGCAGCATTTTACGCTCTGTTTAAAAACTCTTCAGTCCCTCATAAAAACGATATATATCGTGGTGTTCTGTATACGTATTGGGGAAAAGAAATGCAGAAGGGATTACAGCCTGTTTTTACCTTTTATAAGGATGCGCTATATGTGAGCAGTTCTATTGCAATGCAACGAAAAACAATTGATACCATTTTAGACGGCAACGGAATTGCCGAGTCAAAAGGGTTCAAGCAGCATGCAAAAGATCTTATGCTCCTTAATAACTCTGTAGCCTATGCCGAGATGCCTGGTTTGCTTGATACGGTGGAGGAGCTGGTTCACTGGAGTGGTGTCATAATGGGATTGCAGAACAGCAAAACGGCCTATATGTCAAGAAAGGTAATTGATGGCTTAATCCTTCCCTTAATTGAAGGCTTGAAAAACCGCTATTCTGTATTTGCAGGACGAAGCTATTTTGAAGAAAGCAGATTGATTATGGAAACCAGATTAATTCTTTCAGCAGAGAATCAATGAAACCATGGAAAAACTAGTAGTCGAGCTAAAAAAAATTATCACCTTTAAAGATTCTACGGATGTTGGCGATATTGTCCTAATAGCTGCCAAGCAACCGGAAATGCTTATTTATGCCTATATCAATGCTATTGAACGTGATGACACCAGAAAAGACGAGTGGTGGAATGTCGGTTTAAGTGTTCTTTCTTTACCTCCTCAGCATATGACCTGGACATTGCGAACAGCACAAATGACCGGGATGGAGATATTTACCATGGGAGGTGAGGAAAGATTCATCAAGGCTCTTGATTTCAGCTCTGCAGAGTCACTGCATCTTGAAAAAAAAGCGGATAAAAAAAATGATGGCTTTATAAAACGAATTAAATAACAGCAAGGTATTCTAAGGAATCAAGGTGAAAGAGAGAGATTTTATTTCAAATATACGGGCGCAATTTGTAGGTGAGTCTGATCTTTTATTCAAGGGGATTGGTGATGATTGTGCAGTGTTTAGAGGCTCAGATGATTTATGTTGGCTGATATCCACTGATCTTCTAGTGGAAAATGTTCATTTTGTTACGGAGTGGCACGATGCGTACCTTCTTGGAAGAAAGGCTGTTGCCGTCAATCTCAGCGATATAGCAGCCATGGGAGGAAGGCCTCGTTTTATTGCGGTATCGCTGGCACTCCCATCATATCTTACCGACGACTGGCTCAGTAAATGGTATATGGGAGTGGCTGATATTTTGAAAGAAAACGATTGCCTCCTTATTGGGGGAGATGTTGCGAAAAGTGCTCTTTTCACCATCAATATAATCGCTCTTGGTTCCGCTCATCCGGATAAGGTGCTGTATCGTAACGGAGCGAAGGACGAAGATGATATTTATGTAACAGGCCCCTTAGGAACCGCGGCTGCAGGGCTTGAAATACTTCAAAGAAAAATAGACGATGAAGATACATATCTTCCTTTCATTACTGCTCATTTAAATCCAGAACCACAAATATCGGCAGGGATGGCTCTAGCTGAAAGTGGGCTTGTTTCTGCTATGCAGGATATCTCCGATGGAGTGGCAACTGACTTGAGCCATATATGTCTGGAAAGTCAGGTAGGTGCTGTTGTTTATGCATCCGAGCTGCCTTGCTGTGAAGAACTTCCAGGGCTGTGCAATAAATTACATCTTTCCCTTAACGATATTATTTTGTCGGGTGGTGAGGACTATCAGCTTATTTTTACAGCAGATGTCGACCATCGTGAAAAACTCGCCAAGCTCGGAAGTCAGCTGCAAACATCATTTGTCCGTATTGGAAAAATAACTGCTCAAAAGGGCAGGGTTTTTCTTGAAGAAGATGGTGTATCCAGAGATATTACTTTCAAAGGTTTCGAGCATGACTCGTAGGTCGTTGACTTCTTCTGTTTTTATTGCATCTCTGGAACAGAAAAATCAATGGATACCGTTTTCCGGCTTGTAACAAGCTGGCGATAGGTGATGTTGGGAGATTTGTCCAGCATTATCTTCGAGGCTCGTACTGGGTCGGAGTCGGCATATTTGTCGGACAGGTAAATAATCTCTTCAATTCCTGCCTGAATAATTACTTTTGTACATTCATTGCAGGGAAACAAACCAACATAGATTCGACATCCCCGCAGATCACGGGAGATGGAGTTGAGTACCGCATTGAGTTCGGCATGACAGACATAGGGGTATTTTGTGTTAAGGAAATCTCCTGCGCGATCCCAAGGAAGGTCGTCGTCAGAACAGCCCCAGGGGAAACCGTTGTATCCAACACCAACGATTTTGTTGTCCTTGTTAGCAACACATGCTCCTACCTGAGTGCTTGGATCTTTGCTTCTCTGGGCAGATAGAAGGGCAACAGCCATAAAATATTCGTCCCAAGAGAGATAGTCGGTTCGTTTCGAGGTCATTGTCAACGTTCTGCTCTGTATTTTTTTCTTTTGTTGCGCCAGGAAGAAACACCTGTAATATCGTCAATAAAATCTTTTATTGTTGTGAAATACAGTTCACCTCCGGAGGAGATGACACCATTGTGATCAGCACCAGGGATAACGAAAAACTTTTTTGTCCGTGCACCGCTGAAAGCTTGCAATCTTTCTGCCTGCGGTACAGGAATCAGCGTATCTGCGGCACCATGGAGAATAAGAGTCGGCATTATAATTGTTGCTATTTTTTCTCTATTCCCAAAGCCTTCATGTTCTCCAGTAAATTCTCCAAGCGATTCCATACCAAGATTGCGCAGCAGTGGCAGGGTGTCTGCGAACCCACTTTCAATTATGAGACCCCGTATTGAATCATCGTAAAGGGAGCAGAGTTCAATAGCCGCTGCCGATCCTATCGAACGTCCCATAACAAAAAGTGCTTCACTACGCAGGTCAAATTCCTTCATGGCTTGCTGCACGCCGGAATAAATCGACGGGCAGTCGTGCATCATTTTTTCCACAGTAGGGGTACCGTTACTCCACCCATAACCTCGATATGTTGCAATAAAAAAATTTATCCCTGTTCTGCAAAAAGATTGGGCTATATCTTCATAATCGTAAACTGTTTCACCATTCCCGTGAAAAAAAAGGATGGTTGCCGATGCTTTGTCATGGAGGTGAAGCCGGCATCCGAGGACAATATTTTCATCTACCTCTATATCAATATTATGCGTGTTTGGAGGAGTTGCCGGCCGTGTTTCTTGGCGCGGAATGAACAGGTATTGTAAGATATCTGGTTGATCGAGTTTGGTATAATCTCTCATAAGTGCTGTAGAATATAGGTTGAATAAAAATAGGTTTTCCCCTGCAGCACTAGAAATCCCGTACCTGCAAATTGGGAAGATACCTTGTAAATAGTTATGCAATTGAAAATCGCACAACTATATCATTTTTGTTCCATATGTATACCTGATTATGCACGAAACTTAGCCAAATCTCATGGGCTGCTAGTGACTCGACAGTTAGCCCGAATTTCTCATGAACATTGTGTCGAATTCCTTAAACTGGATTACATTCCAATGTATTAAGTCGGTTTTCTTTCATAAGAAAACCATACACAATGTTCACCAAAGGCCAGCCGATCTTACCGTGCCCGGAGTCTCACTTCGTTCGCTTACCTGCTGCGTTGCTGAATCAATGTGCATAGACAACTATAGCTCATTGCTTCGCCTCGCATCCACGGCAACCTCGGCTGGTGAGAAATTCGGGCTAGGGGATTGATTTTTTTCTTCTTCGAATTCGGGAGACTGATTTATTTTAACACAATAACGTGAAAGAAAATCAGTCCCCCTCAGTCTTTCTAAGAAAAGTAAATCTGTCTCCCGCATAAAAGATCATGGCTGAGGATAATACGTAATCAGAAATTTATAAGGCAGGATAATACAGGAAAAAAGAAAAAAAGTATAGGCCCATATACGTCTTTACTTATCAGCGATCCGCTGCTGCATCGAATTATCTACGTCTTTCCGAAAGATCTCGAAACGACGAACTCCGCTAAACATTTGTGTCATTTTCTTACCAAGGTGAGTCAGAACAAAATACAGTTGTGTTTCGTAAGATTTTCTGGAAACATTATAAGAGCTTTAAATCTGTTGCAAATCTTTGTATACCAATTATATTTCTCACTGTTGCAGGTGGTTCCCGTTGAGGAATTAGAGGAAAGGCGGTGAGAATCCGTCACAAGCCAGTCATTGCTGTAAACAGAGTCTTGAAAGCTGATTGAATAATCAAGGAAGACGCCTAACCACTGGGTTTCCCCGGGAAGGTTGCTTTTCAAGGACACTCTGTAAGTCAGAAAGCCTGCCTGCATGAAGAACTTTTTCTTCTCTCAGAGTCTACCACTGGGGTTCTCTGTATCTCGAAAACAGATTTTGTAAGTAAATGTTTTTCAGCCGTTTTCTTCTCTGTCACTTTATGGGTTTGCACTGATGGAGATGATTGGATTGCCCTGCAGGAGTTTACTCTGCAGCAGTCTATAACGGCCGAAAGTACCTTTCATGCAAAAGAGGGTTAATTCACCGTTTTTTTCATATACAGGACGGTGCGTTAAAAAGGGATACGGAGGGACTTCCAATTCAATTGCTGAAATTTTCCCTTAGAAGTAGCTTCCGTATATTTCCACAATTTTTTTGTGAGGAAGCTTTGCTGTGAATTCAAAAAAAAACAAAGCATTCGGAAAAATCATTTCTCAAATTATTTCTGGAAACAGTCTTAATGAAAAGGATGCCTATGAGGCATTCAGCTACATCCTGCGCGACGAAGTTACCGAAATGCAACAAGGTGCTTTTTTAGCAGCACTGACCGCAAAAAAGGAAACTGAGGCAGAAATTGCTGGCGGATGGCGAGCTATCTTTGAGCTCGATACCAACAAGGTTACTACAATTCACCGGAGTGAAATTGTAGAAAATTGCGGAACAGGAATGGACAGCTTCAAAACGTTTAACATCAGTACGGCAGCTGCAATTGTTGCGGCAAGTGGTGGTGTAAAAATGGCACGTCATGGAGCACGTGCCATCACTTCCAGCTGCGGCACTATTGATATGGCTGAAGCTCTGGGAGTAGATATTGACTGCCCTGTGGGATTAGTAGCCTCAAGCATTGAGGCAAGTGGGATTGGGTTGTTTAACGGTATGAGCAGTGCAACACATCCGGCCGCACTAGGTCGCATTCTTTCGCGTATCCATTTTGGATCCCCGCTGAACATTGCAGCATCACTGGCTAATCCTGCTCATCCCATCAAGGCTGTTCGTGGAGTCTATCGCAGAGAGATGATGGAGCCGGTTATAAATGTTATGCAGCAGATAGGATATAAAAATGCTCTTGTTGTTCATGGCATTATAACGAAATTTGACGCATGCATTGATGAAGCCTCCGTTTGTGGTCCAACATACTGCCTCCATCTCATTGATGGTAAAATCGAAGAATTTTGTTTGAGTCCTACAGAAGTGGGTCTCAGGTTTCATGATCCCAAAAGTATTGCTGCGCCAAGAGATATTTTGACTTCCGTCAACAACATAATATCGCTCCTGAGTGGTCAGGGTTGTGAAGCGGCTGCAGATATTGTCGCCCTGAATACAGCACTCATTTTTGTAGTTGCAGAGATTGTTCCAACTCTGCGGGAAGGTGTTGAAATGGCAAAAGATATTATTAGCAAAGGCACTGCTTTACAGACTCTTGAAAAATGGGTCATCAGCCAAAACAGAGATCCGGAAAAGGGCAGAAGGACACTTTATTCAATTCTGAAAAATTAATGGTTCACTCTCTTACAAGAGGATTTAAAAAGGATGATCAAAAAATTACTTATCGTGAAAAACAAGGAAGGTTACATTCGTTTTAATAACGATAGCTTCAACCAGTGCAGTATGGAGAAGGCGTCGGTTTTTCCATTGAGCGGCTATGATGAACTCTGTGAGAAGTTGAGGGTAGTGCGAAAAAACAAGGAGAGTGACGCTGCAATATATATATTAACGATATCAGAGGAACCCTTTGAGGTCTGACCCAGTTGAAAATTACACTGATGCAGTCTAGACGGTTCAAGATCGACAGGTCTAAATCCAATCCTGAAGAGCAGGAAGGATATAGAATTCTGCGAGTTATATATAGTGCAATCTGCCGCACAGATGCCCGTTTGTGGGAAACCGGCCATCGTGACCTGATATTACCGAGGGTTCCAGGTCATGAAATTGCTGCCTTTGATGAAAAAACGGACGAATATTTTACTGTTTGGCCAGGTCAGGTGTGCGGATATTGCCCTCCTTGTCTTGGCAATCGTGAAAATTTATGTGAAAACATGAAAATTATGGGTTTTCATGTCGATGGAGGCTGGGCTGATCATATCAGTGTACCGGAGGGCAGTCTGGTTGCAGTTCCGAAGAAGTTTGAAAGTGCTGCCTTTATCTGCTTTGCTGAACCTGTTGCTTGTATAGTAAATTCATTAAAAACAGTGCATGTTTCAAAAGGGAGAAGAGTTGTTATCTATGGTGGTGGGGTTGTCGGATTGCTTGCAGGCCTAGTGTGCAGACGTAAAGGTGCTGATGTTGTTGTCATAGAAAAAGATGATGCAAAAATACAAAAAGCTTTGCTCTTTGCAGAGAAGTGTGAAATCTCTTTGATGAAAGCTGCTCCTGAAAACACCTTTGATATTTCCATTAATTGCTGTGACTGCCACGATGGTTTTTCTCAATGTATTCTTGCTCTCAAAAAAGGCGGTCATTTTTGTTTCTTTTCTGGACTATTGAATAACAAAAACATTGTTTCCAATGTCCTCAATACAATTCATTACAGAGAAATAACTTTGAGTGGCTCGTATGGTCCTCGAAAAAATGACATGAAAGACGCCTTGCATGTGTGTTTTGCTGACAGACAGTTTATTTCCCTACTTATAGAAGATATCATTTCACCACTGCAAGTTGAGCAAGTAATCGCTAAAACAGCACAGGGGAAGTCATTTAAATACATTATAGATTTTAGATGATCTTTACCAATACAAGAGAAAGCAGGCTGTTTTTTTGGAAGATTTCCTTGAGAAAGGAGACTGTTGCTCATGAGTCCGACAAAAAAAGAGTCCCCTGATGGGTATCAGGGGACTCTTTAAAGGATTGGGGTGGGCGATGGGACTTGAACCCACGGTCTCCTGGGCCACAACCAGGTGCTCTGACCAACTGAGCCACGCCCACCATCCAATTCGGAATGTATTAAAAACGACTACCTTATACTCGTTCGACTTGAGATTTGCAAGGATAAATTCTTTCAGAATTCTTCCTGGCAGTACATACATTTTTTCGCCTGCTTTTTAACGATATTGCTGCAGGAGGGGCATTCTTTCTGGTAATTTTTCTGCAGCAACAGTTCAACTATCTGATTGCAGGCCATTTCCAATGAAGTGTCACGAAAGGTGTGATTGCGGATCGCATCAATGCAGGAGAGGTCATTGAGTTCAAGAAGTAATGATGCCGCTTTTTTACGGTCTTCAATATTTGCCGCCTCATCAAGAATAAGATAGAGGGCGGGGTCAAGATTTTTCTCGGCTACACAGCTATCCAACTCTGCAAGAGCCTTTTTTTCCTTTTGATAACGCTTGTTTTGTCGCTTCAGTTCTTCGGGATCGATAACACTCGCTTTGAACGCGTCTACATTGCCGACCATCATGAAATTACCTTCAGTACCACCAGGAAGCTCCATATAGCGATATGAGGCGTGATGGCCATATTTCTCTTCAATGGTTACCCATCCATTGAGAAAAAGAGAACAGGAATCATTGAGACAAATAAAAAGTACATCGGCTCCCCAGCCCAGACCGTCACCTATATGTACGGGCGGAGCTTCACAGCAGGACATTTTCTGGTTGCAATGAGGACAGGTATGAACCTCATCTAAATAGTTTAAATTACGACTTAACATAGTTACTCCTTTTCTATAAAAAACCTCTATCATCAATAGTGAAAATTGACACCTGTTTCGTTGAGAACGTCATCAACAGCTTTAGCCTGTTTCATCTTACTTTCAAGAAATGCATCAGTCATATAATTTTGATTTTTGGACATAATTCTGCTAAGCGCGTTGATATCTTCTTTTTCAGCGTATTCAATCATACTCTGTAATTTCGCAGCAAATGTTTTCACTATTTTACGTCCATCCCCTTTGGTTGACATTATTTCTGCATATGTTCTGGGATTTTGACTGTGAACCCGAGCCATTGCCAATATTCCGTAAATGGAGGTGAGAGTGGAATGGGTGCTGATATCATTGCAATTGATATTATGTTCAGCCAGAGTTGCAGCCAATGCCACGGAAATCATGGTTGGCAGTTTCTGGCCGACACCCATGAGTAGATCATGGTCGGTTGCACTGTCATGATATATTTCCGCACCATGTTTATAGAGAAATGCTTCAAACTCGCTGCATAAACTGCCGGATCTGATAGTCCGTACAACAACTACGTTTTTATCTTTCATTGTCATGGCCTGTGGCCCCCAGAGGTTATGGACCAGCATAACTTCGACTCCCTCTTCAGTATGCATGAATGCCGTTTTAAGAGAATTCTCTGATTCTCCAGCCAGGAGAATCAGGGCCTGGCCTTCTCTGAGAAAGTGGCCGTATTGTTGTATGGTTGCTGCTGTAACGGATATTGGTACACAGATGACGACAACGTCTACTTCTGGTATCATTTTCTCGGGCTTTAATGCGCTTGATCTTCCGGAAATGAAGGTCTGGTATCCTTCGCCCTGGAGACGTTCGGCAAACCATTTGCTCATGGCACCGCTACCAATAAAGCCAAAAGATTTTATTCGTTTAACCCTCATGTCTACTCGTGGGAAAGATCCGAGTATTTTTAATGCATTTTCTTCTTGAATTATGGTTCTTTCAATGCTTGACAGTGCTTCCTTTACAACAGTGTCATGGCAGTGCCCTTCAATTTCAAGATATATCTGAAGTTTCTGTGTTTCTATATCATTTTCAGATCTCAAATCGACAATATTGATGCCGCGACGGGTGAATTCTCCCAGAATATCAACAAGCATACCGACCCTGTCTTTCAGGGGACGTGTTATTACGGCTGTGGCATCATATCCGGTTATAGCAGCCGGCTCAGAGCTTAGAACAGCAAATCGAGTCTTGTTGTGTGAGACAACTTCTCTTTCCAGAAGAGAAAATCCGTACCTTCGCAAGAGATCTTCCGATTCGATAACAATATGACTGGAAAGGTTTTCATTTTTTATTTGATGCAGTTTGCTCTCTATATCATAAACGGTTATCAGTGTAGCATCTGGGAAATTTGCTTTGAGATAATCCTTACACTGGTTAAAGACCGATCCTCTTCCGACAATAGTATCGACTGGACTTGTCCCGGTCGGGTCGGTGGTGCCTAAAGACAAATGAATAGGAAGTACGATATTATCGATCCAGTGGCAACCTTCTAAATCGACAAGCAAGCTGAAGTATTCCTTAATTTCTCCTTCTCGAGTATTATAGACGGGGATAAGGGCAAGCTCAGCTTTCTCTGCCTGAAAAGCGGAAACGAGCTCATACATACTGTTAAAACAGAGGAGATCGGCATCTGCCATATACTGTTTTGCAGCAAGGTAACTGTCTGATCCGATTGGTCCGAGAGTGGCAATTGATGTCATATTGTTGTATAAATTGTATCTTTAATTGCAGAAAAAACTGATGCTCTACAGTGTTGGAGAATGCTATATTGTACTTCTACATGCCCTGAAAATATGAGCACCATCCGTCAAATTATACATTCTCCAGTAATTAGGCAACCTAAATCAAATATATGGTTTCAATATTACGGCAGCAGGAAAAAAGTGTCCCTGAATATCTCACCGCTCTCAAGGCATCACCCAAATTTGGTCCCCAAATTGTCTCCCATAAAATATTTGAGGAAACAGAGCCGATCTATTCTGATCCTCTTGAGGCCCTATCTGCCGATCTTGCACATTTTCTAGGCAAAGTCGGAATAGATGCACTCTACAGTCACCAGGCAGAGGCGATAAGAAAGATCTATTCCAACCATGATATTGTTGTGGCAACTCCGACATCTTCAGGGAAGAGCATGGTATATACCATTCCAGTTTTGGAAAAAATTCTTCAACAGAACCAAAGCCATGCACTTTTTCTTTTCCCTTTAAAAGCGCTTTCTCAGGATCAACTCAAAAACCTCACTGTTATTCAGAAAAAAATTCCACAGTTGCAAGATCAGCAAAATAAAGAACTTGTTGCGATTTATGATGGAGACACCTCTCCTTATATGCGGAGAAAAATTCGTGAAGAGACACCGCCCATTCTCATCACTAATCCTGAAATGCTTCATTTGTCTTTTCTGCCGTATCATGAAAACTGGGCCTATTTCTTTCGTAATCTTGACTTTGTTGTTCTTGATGAAGTTCATAGTTATCGTGGCATTTTTGGATCGCATATTGCCTGGCTGATTCGCAGGTTGCAGCGAGTATTGAACTTTTACGGCACGCAGCCCAGATTTATTCTCAGCTCAGCAACCATTGGCAACCCCAAAGAGTTTGCAGAACAATTGATTGGCGGACCTGTTGAAGCTATTACAGAGACTGGTGCGCCCCGGAGCAAAAAACACTTCCTGATGCTTAACCCCTGGGATTCGCCTGCGTATACAGCAAGCAGGCTTCTCGAAGCTGCCATAAAACGAGGCCTGCGAACTATTGTCTATACCCAGTCGCGCAAAATGACGGAACTCATATCTTTGTGGACCCAACCGAGGTTAGGCGATCAAAAAAATAAAGTGAGTTCCTACAGAGCGGGGTTTTTGCCGGAAGAACGCAGAGAAATAGAAAGAAGGCTTTCTAGTGGAGAACTCCTCGGTGTTATTGCAACATCCGCACTTGAACTCGGTATAGATATCGGGCATCTCGATATCTGCATTCTGGTTGGTTATCCCGGTTCTATTATGGCCACCTATCAACGAGGAGGCAGGGTAGGGCGAAGGGCTCGCGAGTCAGCCGTTATACTTATCGGTAGTGAAGATGCTCTTGATCAGTATTACATGAATAATCCACAAAAATTTTTTTCCGGAGAGGTCGAGTCAGCCGTATTAAATCCTGAAAATAAAAAAATCATTTGCCAACATCTTGTTTGTGCTGCTGCTGAAATCCCACTTCATGAAAATGAACATATATTTACTTATCCAGGAGTGGTGTCGTGCAGAGAAGCGTTGATAGCTGATTCCTCATTACTTCTTTCTGCTGAAGGAATGGAATACTATGCAACCCGAAAGCGGCCGCAGAGGCATGTTAACCTCAGAGGTGCCGGAAGCCTACTGACAATATTAGACGGCGATACAGGCCAGATTCTCGGAGATATTGATGCAGGCCGCGCCATGAAGGAATGTCATGAAGGGGCAGTTTATCTACACAGAATGAAAACCTGGCTCGTAATAAAGCTTGATCTTTTAAGCAAAGAAGTGGTCATTGTCGAAAAAAAAGTGCGCTATTATACAAAAGCGAAGTCCACGAAAAGCACTGAGATTGTAGATATTCTGAATGAAAGGGGTGTTTATGGCTGTCGTGTTTTCTATGGCAACCTTAAAGTGAGTGAACATATAACCGGCTATGAAAAAAGGAACAACGGATCGAATAAACTCATTACATCCCATTCACTAGATCTTCCAGTGCAAACCATGGAAACAGAGGGTATCTGGTTTGAAATTCCCTCTGCTGCAGTCACTAGTCTTGTAGATAAAAAGCATCATTTTATGGGGGGACTGCATGCTCTTGAACACGTTATGATTTCTATTTTCCCTATGCTTGTTCTTTGTGACAGAAACGATATAGGTGGCATTTCATGCCCTCACCATGAACAGACAAAGGGTGCGACGATTTTTATTTATGACGGTCATGCCGGAGGTTCAGGTTTATCCGCAGAAGCGTTTAGAAAATCCGAAGCATTATTCGAACGATCTGTAGAGATTGTCACCTCATGCGATTGCAGCAATGGATGCCCTTCGTGTGTTCATTCACCTAAATGCGGCTCCGGCAATAGACCTATTGACAAGTCGGCCTGTCTTTTTTTGTTGGAAAAAATTCTTTCAAACGTGCAGCCAGTACAGGAGCGCAGCAATAATCAGCCCACCAAAACTCGGCAACAGCCACGGTTGTTGAAAGAGGAGGCTGTCGTCCCTGAAGGACTCTCTGTTTTGCCTGAACGTTTCGGCGTTTTCGACCTTGAAACAAAATTTTCAGCTGATGAAGTCGGGGGCTGGTGCAATATTGAAAAGATGGGAATGTCAATTGCAGTTGTATATGACTCTCTCCTGGATGGGTACGTCACCTATCTCGAGGAGGAGGTTCATTCACTTATAACACATCTTTCTTCCCTGGATCTGATCGTTGGATTCAATAATAAAAATTTTGATAACAGGGTATTATCTTCATACTCAGAGAAGCCGTTGAACGGTTTACCGACCTTGGATCTGCTCGAACAGATCAGGAAGCATCTTGGTTACCGACTGAGTTTGAATGGGATAGCAGAACATACCCTCGGGGTTAAAAAAAGCGGCGATGGCCTTTTGGCTTTACAATGGTACCGTCAGAAAAATTTTGAAATGCTGCGAAAGTATTGCAAGAAAGATGTTGAAATAACAAAAGATATTCTCCTTTATGCCCTGGAAAATGGTTATTTGCTTTTTCAGAACAAGGCGTGCCAAAAGGTACGCCTGCCCCTTCGTCTTGAAAAGCCTATTCTGGCAGAAACGTTGAGATCAAATAATGGAAATCTGTGATTTCTAATCCAGGATGATCTTGCAGTTCTGAGTTGCTGCAGCTTGAGATGGAAACGATCGCACTCCGTAAAAAACAGGAAACACAACACCTGCAGGCGAGGTTTTTCGTGTTTTTTGGTATGGGTGTGTCTGTCGCCTTATCTGCTACTATCAGGGCCACAGCAAGGGTGAATAAATCCAGCCCTCCGTTCCGCTTAAATGTTTTACTTTAAACCACTTATCCTGACGTTCGATAACGTTGAGAATTACCCCTCTTTCCAGAGTAGCAACCACAGGATTATCTGTTCCCGGTCCTGAGCGCATATTGGCTCTGGTGTCGGCACTGACAATGACGGTATTGCTTTTTTCGATCAGAGAGGCATAAATCCAACCACTGTCGTTCTCAAAATCCTGAACCTTGAGCCAATCATCTTTTTTATCTATAACCTTAAGAGGATATCCTTTGAAAAGTTCCATATAGACTGGGTTTGATGTGCTTGGTCCAGTCCGGACATTGACACCATCTTTAACGACACTGACATATTCAGCGGCAGACGTGTCAAGAGAGGTGGTCAGCAGCAGCGAAGCGGCAACTGCAGCAATTTTACATGTATGAAAGAATCGTGTTTTCATGAGTATTCGCTATCTAATGTGGTTGTGTTATTTATGGTTTCGTAGAGCTATGATATTACCGTCTTGGTGAAGTTTGGCAAAATGATTCAACGTTATCTTTTTTGCAAACATTTGAAATCAATTTGTTTTTTTTCAACGATGTGCAACAACCCCTTTCATGCTGTCAAGGGTTATTTTCATTCCCAGCGGGAGAGTGAAATTAGTGGCGCCATGACCAACTGGGACATCTGCCCAGAGTGTTACGTTTTCATCTGTGAGATCAAGCATGCGTTCCCAAATAGCATCATGATGTCTCATCGTTTCGATTCTGTCAAGACCTAGACCGTGAGAAAAATCACCTAATAGAATTGCAGAAACTGTATCAAGTTTACCGCACAGTTTGAGTTGCGTCAACATCCTGTCTATACGGTAAAGAGGTTCACCGGTATCTTCCAAAATTACGATTTTGTTTTTCCAGTCCTGCTCGCAGACTGTGCCAAGGGTAGATATGATAGTGCTCAGATTCCCTCCGGCACTGATCCCGCTGCAAGAGTGGGAATCTCGTAAAATTTCGGGTTGGAAGGAACATTGCCAGTTATCGAACCGTTCAATAAGAGCGGATCTGAAAGCAAGTAGGCTTTTTTGGTTGAGCCGGGAAAGGGAGGTCACTACAGGACCGTGCAAGGTAACAAGATTATGCTTTTCATTTAAAAAGCTGTGCAGCAGGGTTATATCAGAAAAGCCTATAAATCTTTTTGGCTGTGGAAAAAATGTAGTGCTCTGCAGTTGCGCTGTTATGCGCAAACATCCAAATCCGCCACGTGCCGCCATAACGGCATCTACCTCTGGGTCATTCCAGATAGTCTTGAGTTCATTGCTTCTGTTCTCGTCCGTATCTGCCAGATATTCCCGACCAGGCCATAAATCACGAGGAAATTTTGTCTTGAATCCAAATTCATGAAGAATGCGGATACCTTCCTCAAAAGATGCCCGGCAGGTGATTCCACCTGATGGAGCCACAATAGCTATGGTGTCTCCGGCTTTAAGTGGTGATGGAAATATCATTTTATCCTTGAGACTGTATTCTGGTGTAGATAAGGCGCAATCCTTTAAGGGTTAACATCTGATCAATAATGCTGACATCCTTGCAATAGGGAATAATCAGCCCGGCCATACCGCCGGTGGCGAGAACAGTCAGATTCTGGCCATTGGTACACATTTCTTCACCCAGGATTCGAACCAGCCCATCTATCATGGCACCGTAGCCATTGAGAATGCCGCTCTTCATGGCATCAACAGTATTTTTGCCGATGATGGCAGCAGGAGCTGTAGAAATATCAATATGGGGGAGCTTTGCTGCTCTGCTGGAAAGCGCTTCAAGCGAAATGGCTATGCCGGGTAGAATTGTGCCGCCTATGTATTCACACTTGTCGGTTACACAGTCAAAGGTTATTGCAGTGCCAAAGTCTATGACTATGAGGTGACTCTGGTATTGCGACCAGGCCGCAATCGCATTAACCAGGCGGTCGGCACCAACTTCCCCGGGATAATCTGTTTTAATATGTATTATATTTTGTAAGCTTTTATCGTTGACAACGATAGGCGGAGTTTTAAGATTATTGGAGAAATGTTTTGTGCAGCAGGCGAGCCATGCAGCTTCAAGTGAGGGAACCACGCTTGACACAATGATGCCTGAAATTGAAAGACGGCCCATACCTGCCATTGTAAAAAGAGCATTGAATTGGATGGCTATTTCATCTGGTGTCTGGTGCCTGTTGGATGTGATTCTCCAATGACTTTTGAGGTCATCATTGTCATACAGTCCGATCACTGTGTGTGAATTGCCGATATCAATGACAAATAGCATGGTTTTCCCGCATTTGGAAATGAGATTGATAGTGAATAAGGATACTGACTCGTCTTCGTCAGGTAAGTACCTTTACGAAAATATTTAGAAAAAAGCAAGAAGGAGATAGATGAATACATTGCAATACCGCAAGTTACCCAGATACACTGTTTTATCCAAACGTTTTGCCTGTATCTTACAAGGAGGCGATGGTTCGTGATGAAAAAGCTCATTGTCGTGCAAACCACTTTTACCAAAAGAGAGGAGGCCGTTGATATGGCAGTGAATGCAGTGCGAAAAAGATTAGCTGCCTGCGCCCAGCTTTCCGGGGAAGTGGAATCTTTTTACTGGTGGAAAGACACTATTGAACACAGTCCTGAATTTATATTACGTTTAAAGACAACAGAGGACGCCTACCCGATTCTGGAAGAATTTATACGCAATACTCATTCCTATGAAACACCTGAAATCATAGGAGTTTCAGTTGACCGAGTTGATGCTGATTATCTGCAGTGGCTTGAAGGCGAAATACATAATGATGAAAAATAACATGAAACAATCAGGCTACAGGAAGAGAAAACTCGGCGAATATCGCTGCCACTGCTGTAAAGAAAAGAAACCATTTTGCTGGAGCTGTCCCTGCGGTTTTCAGATATGCGATGAATGCTTTAAGGAAAACCGCTGGGGAATCAGCAATGGACCAACCTGGATATGTCCTGATTGCGAGAGAGTAATGAGGACGTGAGGCTTATAGTTTCATCATTAAAAACGTGAGTTCAGCAAAGGTTCAATAAGGGTAACGTCAATCCACTGCTGGTCCCACCACTCTTTGGGAGAGACAAATACCCCATTGATAAGCATGGAGAAATGGAGGTGGTCGCCACCTGCCATTCCACTGGTACCGGTTAACCCAAGCACCGTCTCGCTTTCTATAATGTCGCCCAAAGTCGCGGTAATTCTACTCAGGTGGGAATAGAGACTGAAAACTCCCTGACCATGATCAAGAATAACCATGTTTCCATAAATACCCAGGTAATCGGCAAACACTACTTTACCACGGTTGGCAGCTTTCACCTCAGCGTGGCGGGTTGACGCAATGTCCATGCCAAGATGGACCTGT
>JAZBNU010000023.1:0-3113 GCA_036350815.1 Desulfopila sp. | reverse complement strand
TTCTGTTCATCAACAACCAATACACTGGCAAGATACATTTCAGCCGCCATTTCCGGAGTGGTGGCGGATCGGGCAACGTCTGCGGGATCCAGCGGAGAATTCAGCTCTTTGTCAAACCATTGCTGCAGCGAACGGTCACCTGTAAATTTGGCAATTTCGGCGTCAATGAGTTCACGCTCCTTGTTGTCGATATGTCCGTCGGCTTTCGCAGCTGCGATGAGGGCGCGCAGAATGGCATAACTATGCTCCTCCGCCTGCTTCTCGGGAAGCTTGTCAACTGTCTGCGGCTCAGGAAGAGTTGCACTGCCGCTGCTGTTCTGTTGCTGCCAGTTGCCATACGCCTTATAGGCCAGCACCCCCAGGGCAGCGAGACCGCCGTAGGTCAAAACCTTACCACCCATTTTCCTGCTTTTTTTGCTTCCCAGCAACAGACTCAACGCGCCTGTCGCCAGAGCACCTCCTCCCGCCCCCGCCAGTAAACTGCCAAGCTGCGAACTTCCCTGGCCTTTGGCCGCCGTTGCATTTCCGCTCTTTCCTCCCTGCAGCAAATCACCTCCGGATTTAAGCAGCTGGTCAATAAGACTTCGTGAATTCATATGTTTCTCCATTATGTTTTTTTACTGCAGAACGTTGATGCGCAAAGCGCCATAGGTGATAAAATAGAACATCTTTCGGCACCTTCAACTGCAGAAACACATTTCTTTTCGAATTTTCTTGAGACCATCTACCGAAATATCACTTTCACTGCCTGGTCCGGGAGGATTCCTCAACCGCTTCCCATCAGGATTTTCGCTGCAGCCGCTCCGGCAGGTATTCCTCCCGCATCGGGGAAAACACCTCGATCACCACAGAGTCTTCCAGCACTTCTGCTGAGTGTTCCTCTCCACCGGCAATACACCAGCTGCTTCCCGGCAGTGCAAGGTGCACTTCATCTGCAACGACAAATCGCATCTTGCCGGCAATAAGATAACCCGTCTGCTCGTGGGGGTGGCTGTGATGTGGCAATACGCTCCCCCTGGCAAGCCTGAATTTTGCCGTCAGCGTCTTTTCTCCATACACCAGGGTCTTTATCTCAATCCCTTCAATCAGCTGGGTATAGCCATCTTCCTGTTCTGCAGCAAACATATTCTCTCTCCTTTTAAAAGTTTTACAGGGTCAACAAGATCAGTGTCATGGCACCGGCAAGCAGGCCATAGAGCAGAAACGGCAACACGTTTTTCCGCAGAACGATGCCTTCCATGCCAAACAGGCCGACGACCGCCCCCACTGCCACGATATTATGGATACAGATCATATTTCCCATGGCTCCACCCACCACCTGCGCAGCTATAATGATATCCTGCCGGAATCCCAATTCTGTTGCCACACCCCACTGAAACTCCGCGAAAAGCAGATTGGAAACGGTGTTGGAACCGGTAATGAACGATCCCACTCCGCCGACAAAGGCTGCCGTTACGGGCCAGGCGCTGCCGACCAGACCGGCAATGGCCTGGGCCAGGGCTATCGGCATGGAAGGATAGCCATGAGGATTCAACAGGCTGTCCTGGATACCGGTACCGCGAAAAATTGAAACAATGGCCACGGCAAACAGTAAGGCTATGGTTGGATTTTTCAGGGCTTTAAAGGAGTCTTTCCAGGCCTCTACAGCCTGTCGAGCTGGCATTCCATGGAGCCACACCGTCAACAGGGCCACCATGGCAAAAGGCATCAGCCCCGGAAGGTACAGATAGGGAATCGCAGCATCCACCGTGGCAAAACCGAAAATATCCACAAAATCAATACTTCTGGCAGACAAAAAACCCTTCAGTCCGAATTGAGGAAGACGGGTACAAACCAGGATTATCCCGATCACAACATAGGGGCTCCAGGCCCGAAACTGGCTCATATGTTCTCTTGGCAGTTCCAGGCTCTGCGGCAGCTGGATGCCGCTCCAGTGCGACGGCCACTCTTGCGCAGGTCCGAAACGAAACGGCTGCCGCGGCAGGAAATAACCGCGCTTCACTCCCCAGACAACAACAGCCAAAGCCAGAAGTGAACCCACCAGAGAAGGGAATTCCGGGCCCACATACCAGGCCAGCAGAAGATAGGGTACCAGAAAGGCACAGGAGGCGAAGAGACAGAAACGCCAGGCCGAAAAGCCCTCACGCCAACTGCGCCGGGGCGAAAAATGACGGGTAAGAAAACCGCACATAAAAAGCGGCAGCAGCATGATCATCGGCGTATGAATCAGGGCCACCAGCCTACCTATCTGATGATTAAATGAAGCGACATCAGTGAAGGGCAACCCGGGGGTACCTCTATTTACGGCATCAAATACCAGAGGCTGCAGGTATTCCAGACCAAGGAAAATCGGTGTACCCACTGCGGCATAAGGAACCGGTATGGTATTCATCACCAGACAGACCAAAGCCGCGGCCAGCGGCGGAAAACCCAGGAGCATCAGCAATGGGGCGGCCAGAGCGGCTGGGGTGCCAAACCCGGCGGCGCCTTCGACAAACGCCCCGAAAAGAAAGGCGATGATAACCAGCTGCACTCGAGGATCGGGGGAGAGACGGTGGAAGCCTGCCTGAATCGTCTCCATGCCGCCGCTGTATTTGAGGGTATAGAGCAGCACAATAGCGCCGAAAACGATAATGAGCAGATTGAAAGCAATAACAAACCCCTGCAGAGTCAGGGCCGCGATATACAGAGGAGTGGTCTGCCAGACCAGCAGCGCTCCTGCCACGGTGGTCAGCCAGGCTACCGGCATGGCAAAGGTTGCCGGTTTGCGCAGGCCCACCATCAGGAACAGCGCGACAATTATCGGTACAACTGCAATACCAGCAAGAATTCCATTAGTCATGATACTCTCTCCGTTTGCCATGAGCGGTCATATTTTGCGCGATAAATCGTTCATAATCCTGCCTGCTGCAGGTAATATGTAAACGTGCCTGTCGCCGTGCCTCCTCCTGGTCACCGGCCCGTATTGCTTCAAGTAGAGGAAGGTGCGCCGCCAGCACGGCCGACGGGGTGGTTTTACTTTTGACAAAACCTCGCAGAAAAAGATGAATATGGGAGATTAATGCCTCATGCATTGCCGCCAGAAAAGGATTGTCGGCAAAATCAGCGAGCAG
>JAZBNU010000022.1:0-5004 GCA_036350815.1 Desulfopila sp. | reverse complement strand
GCACATTTTCAGAACGTGCAGCCAGAGCCCTTCCAGGAGCATGGTTATCTGCCGCACATCGGTATTGTCATAATCGCTGGTGTTATTATACACTCCAGCAATCAGAACAATTTTACCACTATTGAAAATAGGAACATCCAGGTGGCGAGCCACAGCAGTGGAATACGGAAAGATCTGTTCTGTCTCCGGGTTATGGCCATTGCAGATTACAGCCTTTCCCTCGAGCATGGCGGCACCGGGCAGGCCGGCATTCTTCACCGGAAGAGAAATACCCAGCACTTCATGAAGCAGCGGAGCTACTGCCGGGTGAGTCTCGTAGCGCGAGTAAATATTCACATGTGTCTGCAGCGTGTTTACAAGGGCAAGATAGCCGCCTTCGCTGCGGGTAATCTTGACTATGCGCTCCAGAATGAAATCATATTTATCCTGAAAGCACTGATCGTCCATCATGCCAAGCTGCAGCAGTGTATCAAGGCGCAGTTCGTCGCGCCTGATAAGCAATTCTTTTTGAGCAAGGTCGTCCACCATCTGGTTGGCAAGAAAACGCAAATCCTGAAATTCGGTAAAAGCCAGGTGGGTGTCATCTATCCTGTTTTTTTCATCAACAGCTTTTCTGAAAAAGTCCGTAAACAGGCTGATCCCCTGGCGTATGCGCAGTGAATAAAAATACGCAAAAAGCATCATCAGAGAAACCGCTATGATGAAAAGAGTTATGAACAGTGTAATATTCTCAAAGTTAATCCGCAGATAGGTCATGCGTTCCTTTTCAATGGCTTTTTCCATTTCATCCATGGACATGGCAGCAACGAAAACCCACTTCCAGCTGTCATAGGCCTTGACGAAACTGAGCATGGTGGAGTTTTTCGAGCTATCTCCAAAACCATCTGATTCGGCAAAACTCACAAATCCCTGGGCCTCCGGTGAGGTGCTGATCTGGAGCATTCTGTACCCGTAACTTTTCTTCTGCTCATCACCTAGAGTACTGATAGATCGGCCAATAAGACGCTCATTGGGATGACTGATGATGGTACCGTCAAAACGGAAACCGAATATCTCACCGTCTCTACCGAAGCGGATATTGCGTATCCTGGCAAGAACATCTTCCTGCAGAACCTTTTCTATGTCATCAAGATATATTCCTGCTCCAATATACCAGTCAAACGGTTCGAAATATTTAACAAAAGAGATTTTTGGATACACCCTGCCGACAGCTTCAGGCTTGGTCCAGTTATAGCGATACATTCCGGCGCCTTTTTCTCTGACAATTTCCGTAATATCACTGAACTTGTCTCGAACCAACTGCAGTTCCGGGGAAAATCTGCTCTTGCCTTCATAAAAAGGATCATCGCCGTAAAGATCGACTATGCCGCTGCTCACCCCTCCGGCAAAATAATAGCCGCGCCCGTCACTCCATCTGATGGGCCGCAACACCTCGATAACCAAATCTTTCAGCTCTTCCTCCGGCATCTCGTCCTTATGGCGGCTGAACATATGCGAGGCAATAGAATAGGCTGACTGCACCCTGTCGCGAATCTCATCCTCAATACGCTGTTCTGCCTGGGAACGCCGGTATTCAACAAACCCGATGGCCTTTTCCACTTCTTCCCGCACTCTCTCGCGATAGCGGGCGTCATAGCTCTGCCGGATATTTTCAATACTTTCGGTGTAGGCTTCATATTCGTTAAAAGCCCAGAATATAGCCATAAAAACCCCAAGAGAGATAACAACCGCAGCTGAGGCATAGAAAGGGGAGGATGACAGGGAGATCCGCCGGGGTTTAAGTCTCATGCTGCATCCCCTTTCCTTTTTTGGGAGAATGTGTGATTATTTATTTTCTGCAGGGCCGTATGCATGATGAAGGTATCACGTGGTACAATGGCTCATCGCCGTCCTGTTTTTTTGCATTAACTACTGCACAGATGTATCGATAACCTGAATCGACGGCATGATCCTGGTCAGGTAGATTTCATCAAGACCCTGGTGGTCATTGGGACCGAATTGGAGAACCAATCCGCCAAGGTCGAATCGGCCGATCTTTTCCATGGTTTGGATAAAACGCTCCCGGGTAAGCTCGCCTTCCACTCCGGCTGCTATTTCTCCAAAAAGCTTTCCGGCGATATACCCCTCCAGGGAAGTAAAACTGATGGGCATATCATGCTGATACTTACTCATGGCATCAAGATATTCCGCTATCAAAGGGAGGCTTGTGTCTCTTGGATAAGGAACCACCTGGGAAACAATGACATCATCACCATAGTGCCCCAGTGCTTTTTTCAGGCTCTCGGTACCGACAAAAGAGATACTGCAGTATATGCGTCTGCCCTCTACCTTGGTCTTACTGAGCTTTATAAACTCAGCACAGGCGGAATAGGCCCCTACCAGAATAATCGCCTCCGGTGTTCCTTTGTGCACATCCCTCAGCCCTCCCATAACAGCCACGGTGTTACGTTCATAGGTTCCTCGGGATACAAGCTCCATCCCCCGTTTTTTTAAAGCAAGTTCAATACCCCGCAAACCAGCGTAGCCATAACTGTCATTCTGATAAAAACAGGCTATCCTCTCAATTTTTTTCTCATCTATAAGGTAAGAGGCCAGTTTTTCCATTTCCTGAAAATAGCTGGCGCGAACATTGATAACATACTTGCGGAAAGGCACACGAAGCAGTTCAGCGCCGGAGAAAGGGGCAAAAAACGGCACCTTATATTGCTCGACTATAGGAATTACTGCTTTGGACGTAGGCGTTCCCACTTCCCCAATTATCATAAAGACGTCCCGGTCTTCTATAAAAGAGAGGGTATTTTTAATGGCTCGATCCGGCTCATAGCCGTCATCTTTGCTGATCAGAAGAATATCACGACCTCGTATGCCGCCCTGGTCGTTGATTTTCGCAAACGCCGCCAGCAGGCCGGCCCTCATCTCCAGTCCGAGATTCTTGGCCGGGCCGGACAAGGCACAGGACTGTCCCAGCACAACAGGATCACTGCCGTAAACCTGGGCGGCACACAAAAGCGCCACCACAACCCCCAAAAACGCCTGCTGCAGCACAATCATTTTCTTCTGCATAAATGCACCCTTCCAGTACTCTCGTATTCCTCTATTGTCGAAACCTGCTACCCGGAAGAAGAAAGATAGATAAAAAAAGAGGCAATAGCAAGCGAAAGAAAAAAGTGTAAAAGGGCGCTATTATCCCGGAGTCCTCTCACCAGCCGACTCTATCCGGATATCTTTTATTTATGCTGTCCTCTTTACTTTCATATTTGAGCTGTGTATTAGTAGCTAAAACTTTTGCAGCAGGACAGCAGCACCTTTTCTGAAAGTTTCAGGGTGCAGGCGGATGCATTGAACCAGCGAGAAAATACCACAACAACGAATAAAGGTACGACAATATGAGAACAATCCTTTCCGGCTCTTTGGCTTACGATAGAATAATGGATTTCCCCGAACTGTTTTCAGACCACCTCCTTCCTGATAAGCTTGATGAAATTAATGTCAGCTTCATGGTTAACGGTTTGACCGAAAATTTCGGCGGGACAGCCGGCAATATCGCCTTTGCCCTCAAACTTATGGGCGGGGAGCCTGAAATAAGCGCTACCATTGGTCTTGACAACCATCGCTATTTTGAATGGCTCCGCCAGAACGGGATATCCACCAACCGCATCCATATCATAGAAGATGAATGGACGGCGGGAGCCTATATAACCACCGACAGAAACAGCAACCAGATAACCGGATTCAATCCCGGCGCCATGAAGTTTTCCTCCAATCTGGATTTTGACACGCTTGACAGCGACACCCTGCTTATTGTATCACCAGGCAACCTAGACGACATGGTCGAGTATCCCAGAAAATGCAGGGAAAAAAATCTTCGCTATATTTTTGATCCCGGCCAGGCTCTCCCCATGCTCCAGGGAGACGACCTGCTCGCCTGCATTGAAGGGTGCATGCTCCTGATGGTCAATGATTACGAATTGAATCTTATCCTGAAAAAAACTGGACTTCCAAAAGAAGACATCCTTGAAAGAGCAGGTAACGCAGTCATTACCATGGGACATGAGGGGTCTCTTCTCTACAGCGGCACATCTTCCACCAGAATACCGATAATTCCCGGCAGAAAGGTCGCCGACCCCACGGGTGCGGGCGATGCCTACCGAGGAGGACTTCTCAGCGGCATGATCAAACAAAAATCACTGGAAGAATGCTGTATTATCGGCAGTGTCTGCGCCTCATTTGCCGTGGAACACTACGGCACCCAGGTCTATTTTTTCTCTGATGAGGAATATGAGATCCGTAGAAATTTATTGCCGGGCGGTTCCAGGCGCAGCTGACCCGGACAAGGCCTACATCAGGCACACAATCGTCAGCAAACGAGATTATCCAGTAAGCCTACTACATCTATCAATCGGACAATGAGCAACCAGGTTACCGTACCCCATACCACTATCATCCTTACCCCCGAAGGACAAAGAGAACAGGACGAACTGCTCGCCCTCGAAACGCCGTATTCTGTCTCACTCAACGACCTGAAAATCGGCTCATCCATGGTTCTGCCCGTCGGCCTCGAAGAATTTGGCGTCGGCTTTCTCTTTGGCCAAGGATTCATCAAAAAACCGGGTGAGGTGGTCGAAGTGATGGTGTGTCCCGATGGCCGCATAGCCGTCTATGCTGATGTGGATGAAACCTCGACCCACGAGGTCATCATCACCTCGGGCTGCGGCGGTACCGGCAAGATCTCCAAGGAAATGCTGCAAGGGAGCTTTGATCCTCTCCAGGAAGCAACTATCACTTTTCCTGAAATAAAAGAATTTATACACTCCGTACTACAGGCTTCACCTCTGAGTGAACAGACCCACTGCATCCACGGCTGCGGACTCTGGGCCGAAGGAAAGCTGCAGGTGTTTTATGAAGATGTGGGCAGACACAACGCCGTGGACAAAGTATTGGGCGCCATTCTGCTGGGCAACGCTCCCGCCAATGGTGCTGTCTATACCACCGGCAGACTCACCT
>JAZBNU010000021.1:0-7318 GCA_036350815.1 Desulfopila sp. | reverse complement strand
TTGCGCAGAAGATCCCGCCGCGGTGGACGCAACTTTACAAGATCCGGTCGGGTAACGGCCTGATACTGCTTCTGCATGCGGCCATTGTCAAAATCTCGCAGAAGGGCCGGCCAGACTTCCTCGGCCTCCCCAACCACAATGGCA
The DNA here is from genome assembly GCA_036350815.1 of Desulfopila sp. Classification (GTDB taxonomy): domain Bacteria; phylum Desulfobacterota; class Desulfobulbia; order Desulfobulbales; family Desulfocapsaceae; genus Desulfopila_A. The sequence continues at coordinate 7,174 of JAZBNU010000021.1, read as the reverse complement.
TCAGCGAACAACTGGGCTTCCTCCGGCACCATGGATACGTGAATTCCTCCCAGCACCACCTTCACTCCGCGATTTCTGTACTCACGACTGATGGCGTAGGCACGCGGGGCAAGGGGTGTCATGCAGGTTATCGCAACAAGATCTACCGCCGCATCAAAATCAACATCTTCAAAGATTTCGTCAACAATTTGAATCTCATAGCTGTCTGGAGTATAGGCAGCAAGCATCATCAGGTTCAGCGGCGGCAATGCAAGAACACGGACATTATCGAGCAGATTGGTCCTGTATGCCGGATTGATGAATAGAATTTTTTTCATAAAGTACTGAGAAGAGCTCTTATCCGTTAAAGCACCGAGGATTTGTGTTACGGAAAATCTGGATTAGAGCTTGAATTGTTTCACTATTGCAGCAAGTTTATCAGCTAGTACGGTAAGATCATTGGACTGTTTGCTGACATGATCACTGTTTTCTTTGAGCTGGCCGGCAACACGGCTCACTCCGCCTATATCTTTAGAGATTTCCGTGGAAACAGTTGAACTCTGGGAGACATTCTCGTTCACCTCGGCAATTCCCTGAGCTGCCTGGGCAACGTTGGTGGCAATCTCATCGGTAGAGGCCGACTGCTCCTCAACCGCCGTGGCAATAGTGGTAACAATATCGTTGACATCATTAATAATGGTATTGATCTCGCTGATCTCGCCGACGGTCATGTTAGTGGATGACTGGATAGCTTCAATTTTCTGACGAATTTCAAGAGTCGCTCCGGCTGTTTGTTTAGCAAGTTCCTTGATCTCGTTGGCAACAACCGCAAAACCCTTGCCGGCCTCACCAGCCCTCGCCGCCTCTATAGTGGCGTTGAGTGCCAGCAGGTTCGTCTGTTCGGAAATCTCAGTGATCACCTCGGTAACCTTGCTGATCTCGTTGGCCGCGCTGCCGAGTTCATCAACCCGCCGCGATGCCTGACTGGTCTTGCTCACTGCCGCCTCGGTAATCTGACTTGCTTTTGCCGTGTTCCCGGCAATTTCGTTAACAGTGGCATTCATCTCCTCAGTTGCAGAGGCAACCATATTAACATTGACAGACGCCTGTTCACTGGCAGCCGCAACTGCATTCATATTGACGCTCATCTGTTCGGCAGCAGAGGCAACCGAGTTGGAACGGGTAGTAACTTCATCTGAACCTGTGGCCAAAGTGTTAGAGAGGCCGGCAAGGTCCTTTGAAGCCTCATTCAAGGTCACAAGATTGGAGTGCACCTGGCTGATAATCCCATGCAGCTTTTTCATGAAGACATTAAACCATTGCGCCAGTTCGCCGATCTCATCTCCGCCGCTCTCCAGTCGTTTGGTCAAATCACCTTCTCCTTCGGCAACATCCTGAACCATCTGAATGGCATCACGAATAGGCTTGAGAATGGACCGGCCAATGAAAAAAAGAGCACCACCTGCAACAACAAGCATCACGGCCGCGAAGATACGACGTATTGTATTCGCCCGAGCCATCTGCGAGTGCATCTCTTCGACCGCTTCACGGCTTTCATTTTCAACCGATTCAATTATGGCCATCAGTGATTGGTCGATTGTACCCATGAGACCATCGATCTGGTCATCGATACTGTCAAAGGCTGCCTGATCGGCTCGATTTGCTATGAGCTTTGGCAGGTCAACAAGGATAAGATTCTCAAATTGAGGATAGGAAGAGGCCAGTTCCCTGGCAAGTTTTTTCTCGTTTTCCGTGTCGGCGAGATCCTGCAGCCTGCTCAGTTCTCCCCTCCAGAGTTTTGCCGCGGCCTGCATCTCCTCTTTCAACTCATTACTTACTCTCCCTTGATCTCTGTCGATAATAGCATCCATTCCAGCCAGGGCAAACTCCACCAGGGAAACTTCGAGTTCTGCCAGCAACGACACTTCCTCCTGTCGTTTGTTCAGATCAGCCAGAGCATCATCCAGCTTGGCGTTGATAAATGAAGAAAAAATCTCGGTTATTCCTATGGCGAAAAGAAACAATCCTCCAATGGCGATCAGTTTTGCCCTAATGGTAAAGCCTTTCTTCTGCTTTCGTTCGTCCATAATAGCCGTTCCCCTGTTTAAGATTCACGTTCTTCCTGCCGTCAAAAGCCTCATACTGCTTTGTATCGCTTTCTTCTTTGTTTTCCAAGAAGATTATTTTTGCAAGACAGCATCAACAAGGGAAGGATCTCTTCTCATGTTTTCATGCAATTATTAAAATCAGTCAGTTTCTAAAAAAAGTTGGCAATACAGAATCGCATCGGTTATCATAAAATCAAATGTCGACATTCAACATTCGACACAAGCGAAGGGGTTTTACTATCGTAAAGGAGAGTACAATGAAAACGACTGAGCCTATCTCCACTACCGAGGCGCCAAAAGCTATAGGGCCGTATTCACAGGGAGTCTCAGCAGGACAATTCGTCTTTGTTTCTGGGCAGCTGCCACTTGATCCGGGTACCGGCCAAATGGTTGATGGTGACATTGCCGCAAGAGCAGAGCAGGTTTTCAACAATGTTTCAGCTATACTGCATGCCGCCGGCGGGTCTATGGCCAATATCGTCAAAGTCACAGTTTTTCTGACCGACATGAGTGATTTTCAACACGTTAATGAAGTTTACAGTAGACATTTTCAGCCCCCATATCCTGCTCGAAGTGCAGTCCAGGTATCGGCGCTGCCCTTAGGCTCTACCATTGAGGCCGAGGCCATCGCATATATTCCATGAACCTTTCATTCCAGGTATTGCTATGAATTTAGCCAAAATCCCACGCAGAGGGTATCTGCAGAAACCAACCCCCATTGAGGCTCTCAATAATTTTTCAGATGCTCTGGGCGGTCACGTCAATATATGGATAAAGCGCGACGACCTGCTGCCCGGCTGCAGCGGTGGCAACAAAACCAGAAAACTTGATTTTTCCTTTGCCGACGCAATATCCCAGGGTGCCGACACAGTGATCACCTGCGGCGCTGTCCAGTCCAATCACTGCCGCCTTACACTCAGCTGGGCGGTTAAGGAATCCATGGACTGCCACCTCATATTGGAAGAGCGGGTCAAAGGCAGTTATCATGAGGATGCATCCGGAAACAACTTTCTTTTCCAGATTCTTGGAGCGAAAAGCGTGACTGTTGTTCCCGGCGGCTCCGATATGCTTCTTGAGATGCAGAAAGTCGCTGACAAGCTCGCAGGCGAAGGGAAAAAACCCTACATAATTCCCGGTGGTGCTTCCAATGATATCGGAGCTGTCGGATACGCGGCCTGCGCTCAGGAGCTGATGCAGCAGTTGTTTTGGATGAATCTCAACATTGATCATATAATAGTGCCAAGCGGATCCGCAGGAACCCATGCGGGGATGGTTACCGGACTCCATGGAGGGAATGTACACATTCCTGTAACCGGCATAAATGTGAGCCGTCCTAAAGAACAACAGGAAGAAATCGTCCACAACCTGGCAGCACTCACCGCAGCAAGAATTGAAGTCAAGGATGGAGTACCACGTGATTCAATAACCTGTTTCGACAACTATGTGGGGCCGGGATACTCCCTGCCGACCGATGGTATGGTTGAAGCGGTTAAATTACTTGCCTCCACCGAGGCAATTCTTCTTGACCCGGTCTATTCAGGAAAAACAATGGCCGGATGCATCGATCTGGTACGAAAAGGGTATTTCGAAGGGTGCAGAAATATTCTGTTTCTTCATACAGGTGGTTCTCCTGCCCTTTACGCATACCTCAATATATTTCGGTAAGTAATAAACAGTTGTGATCATGAAAAGCTCGCAAAAGAAAACGGCAGATGTATCACCTCGCTGCCAAACTATGGGTGACTGAACAGACACTCGGCCAAATCCTTAGAAGGAGGAAATCGTCATGTTGAAACACGTTTTACGTTCTGTAGCTACTGCTATGATGCTGGCAATGGTAGCCGTTCCGGCAGCTCTTGCGGCACCTACCGTAATTAAGATTGCCCACCCTAATGTCCCGCAGCATCCCATGGGACAATGTTTTGAAAAATTCAAGGAACTGGTGGAGCAAAGATCTGAGGGAAAATTTCGGGTTGATATTTATGACAGCTCTAAATTCGGAAATTTTGACAGTGTCGTCCAGGGACTGCAGTACAACATGCTGCAAATGGGGTCAGCTTCTACTCCCAACCTGTCACCTTTCTCAGATTCCTTTCTGATTTATGACCTTCCTTTTCTGTTTCCCAACTACGAATCAACCGATCTGATCACTGACGGGCCCATAGGAATGGAAGCGGCAAAAGCACTTGAATCCAGCGGAATTATCGGTTTAGGGTACATTGAAATTGGCTTCAGAAATATCTGGAACAATCAGAAGACCATCACAACCATGGAAGATGCCAAAGGGCTGAAAATCAGGTCAACTCCTTCAAAAGCGCACATTGCAACGCTGAAGGCATTAGGCATGAACCCGACACCGATATCCTGGGGTGAGGTCTACACCGCACTGCAGCAGAAAACAGTAGATGGCATTGATATTGACCTCAATCTTGCCTGGTTCAACAATTTTCCTGAGGTCAACAACAATCTGACCATCGTCAACAGCCTTTACTCCCCTCATCTGGTGATGATGTCGAAAAAATTCCAGGATAGTCTTTCTCCTGAAGACAAAAAAATGATTCTCGATACCTTTGAAGAAGTTAAGCTTTACGAGCGTAAGTTAATCCGTGACGGCGAGAAGATGATCATGGACAAATTGGCTGACAAAGGTGTCACTGTAACTGTACTCAGCGATGAAGAGCGAGCCAGATGGGCTGAGGCAACCGCACCTGTCTACGGCCAATTCGAAGACCGGATCGGCAAAGACTTGATCGAAAGGGTCAAAGAGACCATTAAAGCCGGCCAATAAGACATAGAGCAAAGGCGACCGGGTTGTTGTTCTCCCTCTCCCCGGTTGCCTTGAGAGGGCATGCATTATGATGAACGCCAAATCATTGATCACACGAATTGAAGAAGTGGTATCCAGTCTTTGCCTCAGTGCAATGATCGTAGTCATTTCCGTTCAGGTTTTCAGGCGATACGTGTTACAGAACTCACTGGACTGGTCAGAGGAGCTGGCCCGCTATTTTTTTATCTGGGCAGTGTACATCGGCTGCAGTTTCGCCACCAAGGAAGATCGACACCTCGAGGTAACTATCCTGAGACACATCAAGGGAGGGAAGTGGGCTAAGCCGGTAACTGCCATAGCCTACTCCCTGACCATACTGTTCTGCGGCTGTGTGGCTGTCTGGGGAACCCAGATGGTTTTCTTCCTCGCCAACACAGGCCAAAAGACCCAGGCTCTCGAAATCAGCATGTTCTGGATATATATTGCCATCCCACTGGGTATGGGCCTTATGTGTTTACGGACATGCGAAAGACTCTGGCTCCTCTTGACCGGCAAGATAGACCCTCTTGCCGGCATGAATTAGGGGGTATCACCTATGGACTCATCGATCATTTTAATATTTGTTTCTCTTGCTACCTTCCTGATTCTCAGCGTACCGATTGGAATTGCCATCGGCCTGTCTGTAGCTGTCGGCATAGTCTTCGGCGATATACTGCCAAGTGCTTTTTTGATCCAGAAGATGTTCACCTCTCTGGATGTCTTTCCTCTTATGGCTGTTCCTTTCTTTGTCATGGCGGGTGAGATCATGCAGAAAGGCAGCATGGCGCAGCGTCTGCTGGAGGTTTCCCGAGCCCTTGTGGGTCATATTACCGGCGGCATGGCCCACATATCCGTGCTCACCAGCATGTTTTATGGCGCCCTGTCAGGTTCTTCTCCTGCAACTGTCGCTGCTGTCGGCGGGATCATGGTCCCCTCAATGATCAAAGAGGGCTATTCGCGCTCTTTCGCTACTGCGGTCAACACTTCAGCAGGATCTCTTGGAGTCATCATTCCTCCCAGCGTGCCCCTTATTATCTATGGAACAACGGCTGGAACTTCAGTTGGCGATCTCTTTATAGCCGGCGTTATTCCCGGTCTGGTCATAGGGGTGTTTTTAATGGGCTGCAGCTCTATTCTGTCACGAAAGTACGGCTATACCGGCAGTGGCAGGCGAGCTTCTTTTCGTGAAATCATTGTAGCAGTGAAAAACTCCATATCGGCGTTAATGGTACCCATAATAGTACTGGGCGGGATCTACGGTGGGTTTACCACCCCTACGGAAGCCGGCGTAATTGCGGTGGTATACGCCTTTATTGTTGAAGGGGCCATTCTCAGAACCTTATCGCTGGAAAAGATATGGCTGATTCTGCGGGGAACGGCATTGACAACCTCATCTATCTTTCTGGTGGTTGCAACAGCGACAGCTCTAGGCCAGATACTGCTCTTCAACAATGTACCCGATATGCTGGTCGATTTTCTCCTGGGTATTTCGGAAAACAAGTATGTTTTAATAGCCATTATCCTGATTTTTCTCTTGATAATGGGAACGTTCATGGATGCTCTCGCCAACATATTAATTCTGACGCCGCTGCTTCTGCCTGTGGCAACGACACTGGGGATGCATCCGGTTCATTTCGGCATTGTCATGATCATCTGTGCGTCCATGGGTTTTTTAACCCCGCCAGTCGGTGTGAATCTCTTTGTCGGGTGCAGTGTTGGCAAAATAAGTATCGAAAAACTGAGCGTTGCCGTAATACCGTTCCTGATTGCAATGTTCATTGCTTTGATGTTCATAACCTTTATACCAACTATTACGCTGTGGCTGCCTGGACTCTCATAATCAGTAAAAAGTACATCATGAAAAGGAGCTCCCCATGAGTATCACGCCGTGTCCCGAAAGAATACCCGTTTTTGGTGTCAGCGGCCATGTCGGAGCAGGACATGTCCATAGCCACAAAGGATTTATCCAGGACGATTCCGGTGGATTTGCAGCTGCGGCGTCACTCATCAAAATTGCCTTCCCGGCAAACACTGTAATTCATCGTGTCTCGTGCAGCGAAAATGCAGTCGAGGTTGAGACGACAGATGGTGGAATTGGCTCAGCAGTTGCCAGAAGAGGTTTCACCGGATATGAAGAAGAATTGCTGCAACGGTCTCTCGGCCTGGATGGAATCTACAGTCAATCAACGGCCTATCGCTGTTTTGGGCGAATCTACGGCCAGGGCGTTATGGAACCTGCCGTTGCTTTTCAAACTGCAATCTGCCTTGCCGTGCTCGATAC
>JAZBNU010000020.1:0-5485 GCA_036350815.1 Desulfopila sp. | reverse complement strand
GGCCTCAACGTTTACGGGGTTCTCGGCATTATTTACGGGCCGCTGATCGTAACCGCCTTTCTGACACTCTCAGAGATCTATTTAAAAAAATACGACGATTATATTCAGAAAAACTGACGCGGTCGCTGCTTCAGAGAGGAAAAAATCCACCTGCCCTTCTGCATGCTTTCCTGCAAAAAAGGAGCAGTGCGTATTGTTTTTCATATATTCTGTGGTATATGTTTTAGCGGTTCTTCTTCTCTGAATGATACCTTTACTCATATTGAGCTTTTCCATTACTCTTCCCCGGTTATTGTAAAATGACGGAACAATTCGAACACAAACTCACCACCAGACATCTTAACATTGATGATTATGATGCCCTGCGCGATATCTTCAACAGGGCCTATAAGAGAGTTGATGCACCCTGGCGGAAAGAAGAAATCCTCGCCCTGATGAAGCGGTTTCCTGAAGGACAGATTTGTATTGAAGACAAAGGCAAAGCGGTGGCCATCGCTCTCTCCCTGGTGATCGACTTCAGCCTTTTCGGCGAGCAGCACAGCTATAATCAGATTATCGCCGGAGGCACTTTCCGCTCTCACGACCCGGAAGGAGACTATCTCTATGGCATTGAGATTTTTGTCGACCCCGACTACCAGGGCATGCGACTGGGCAGACGTCTCTATGATGTCCGCAAGGAGCTCGCTGAAAACCTCAATCTCAAAGGCATTCTGCTGGGAGGACGGATTCCCGGCTATCACAAACATTCTTCTCTGATGTCTCCCCAGGAATACATCCTTAAGGTGCGGAACCGTGAGCTCTTTGATCCGGTATTGACATTTCAGCTGTCCAACGATTTTCACGTCAGAAACCTGCTCGATGATTACTGGCCTGAGGACGACCATTCCCGCGGTCACGCGGTCCTGCTCGAGTGGGTCAACATCTACTACGAGAAAAAAACCAAATTGATCGGCGGGGCTAAATCCATTACCCGCCTGGGCGTTGTCCAATGGAAAATGCGCCGTTTTCATTCATTTGACGATTTTCTCCAGCAAGCAGAGTTTTTTGTAGATACCGTCAGTGACTATAAGGCTGATATTGTTCTTTTTCCCGAGCTGCCTAACGCTCCTTTGATCCACACCTATCACGGCAACAATCCTGCCGACGCCATGCGGCAGCTTGCCGACCATACTGAAAACCTGCAGCAGGCCATGGTTGATCTCGCTCTTTCATACAATATCAACATCATTACCGGCAGTGTTCCGCAGATCCATGAAAACGGCAACCTCTACAATGTCTGCTTCCTCTGTCGCCGGGACGGCACCTGGGACAGCCAGGCAAAGATCCACATTACCCCGGAAGAAGAGGCGCTGTGGAATTTTTCCGGAGGCAATGCCCTGAAGGTCTTTGACACCGATGTCGGAAAAATCGGCATCCTGATCTGTTATGACGTCGAATTTCCAGAACTGGCACGACTGCAGGCCATGAAAGGCATGAAACTGCTCCTGGTGCCCTTCTGGACTGATACTAAAACCGGTTATCTCCGGGTAAGAAGATGTGCCCAGGCACGAGCGATCGAAAATGAATGCTTTGTGGCAATTTCCGGCAGCGTCGGCAATATTCCAAAGGTTGAAACCATGGGAATCCAGTATTCTCAATCGGCTATATTCACACCTTCGGACTTCTCATTCCCTCATGATGCCATCGCCGCGGAGGCCACTCCGGGTATAGAGACCACCCTCATCGCCGATCTTGATCTTGACCTGATCAAAGAGCTGCGCGCCAAAGGCAGCGTACGCAATGCCGAGAGCAGGCGCACAGACCTTTATGATCTCCGCTGGATTGCAGACACCGATAAAGATGAGCTGATCTGATCCGGATATCTTTATCCACAATCACTCTTTACTCTTTTTTGAAATACAGTTACATAGATTATAGGGGAACCTGATTACCCCTGAAACTCACCATCGCAATGTTAAGGGGGCAGGGTCGCTCTTTTCTCGGGTGTCGGCAGCCAGGACGGCTGCAGTCAAGCCCCCATGGATGGGTTTATGGCGACCCGTGAAAAGAGTGATCCTGCCCCATACGGCTTGCTGATCTTTAGAGGTAATCAGAGAGAAGAATGAAAACAACACTATGAAGTACAACAGGACACGCTGTTGCGGCAGAGTAGCGTGCTATTTTTGAAACAGACTCTCCCGACGGAAAAGGACCGAATGCTAAAAGCCCTCCTTGGCATACTTCTGCTCTGCCTCACTTCCCATAACGCTTTTGCCGAGAATGTCATGTACACCCACAGCGTACTGGTCATTCATTCATATCACGAAAATATGCAGTGGGTGCAGGAAGTTCAGCAGGGCATTATGGCAGAGTTGGAAAACGAACTGGGAGACAGCGCCGATATCAAAATAGAGTACATGGACTCCAAAAGATATGTTGGGGACCTCTACTCTTCCCACCTTACCGCTCTCTGGCGCAGCAAGTATAAAAACAATCCGCCGGACTGTCTCATCGTCTGTGATGACAATGCGCTCAATCTGGTTCTTTCAATACGTGAAGATATCTTCAAAAATATTCCATTAGTTTTTTGTGGAATAAATTCCTACGAGCCTGAAAGATTTTCCTCCATTAAAAACATAACCGGCGTTGTTGAAGCGTTTGATCTTCCCGGAACACTCGACATCATCAAGCAACTGCAGCCGGAGAGAAAAAAGCTTTTCATCATCAATGACAGCACAACCACCGGACAAGCTAACAAAAAACGCCTCGAGGCCGTTTCATATCAATATTCCAACCATTTTTCCTTCATGTACTCAGGCAATGTTCCCATTGCCATGCTCGAGTCGGCGGTGAGCACACTGGCAGAGGACACCGCTATCCTGCTCATGACCTTCAACAGGGATGCGGAAGACAGGATACTACGCTACCGGGATGCCGTCCGTGCCGTGCGGGAAAGTTCTTCTCAACCCATCTTCAGTGTATGGAGTTTTTATCTCGGCAGAGGCATCGTCGGCGGATCTCTGGTCAATGGCAACAGCCAAGGCCAGAAAGCAGCAGAACTCTGCATACAAATCCTCCGGGGTCAAGACGCTTCCCAGCTGCCCATAATTACCAGATCTCCGAATTTACCGATGTTTGACCATCATGAGCTGCAGCGCTTTTCCATTTCGCGATCTCTTCTCCCTCAAGGAAGCGTTGTCGTAAATACTCCGGCAACTCTCTGGCATCAATACAGGAACGTCATACTGGGCTCCATTTTGCTCTTCGCGCTCCAGTTGCTCATCATCGCCTTTCTCATTCATAACATTCGTCTGCGCAAAAAAAGTGAACAGAATCTGCAGGAAAACCAGCAGAATCTGACCACCACCCTCCAGGCTATTGGAGATGCGGTAATCTCAGTTGACCCTCGTTATACAATAGTTCAGGCCAATCCTTCCGCGGCCGCCCTGCTTGGTGTTCCTCTCGAGAAACTACCTGGGCAGGATCTGCCCGATTTGCTTATCCAGCTCGACCCTCTCACAGGATTACAACTTGCCGGACTTGTCAAACAATGCTGCCAGACTGGTGAAACAGTCCAGTTCTTACCCAAAACAATCCTCAGACCGAAAAATCAGCAGGAAAAACATTTGAGCGGTACCTGTTCCGTCATAAGGAATATAGACAAGCGCATTGTTGGAGCAGTAATCATATGCCATGATATTACTGAGCGAGAAGCCATGCAGGCCATGCTGGCACATAGCCGGAAGATGGAAGCCATTGGGCAGCTTGCCGGCGGAGTGGCCCATGATTTCAACAACCTCCTTACCGGAATATCCGGTTTTGCCGAACTTCTCAGTATGCAGTTAAAAGACGAGCCGAAGAAATCCGCCAATGCCCTGAAAATACTCAGTGCCGCCGACCGGGCAAAAGACCTCACCCGCCAGCTGCTCAGTTTCGCCCGCAAAGGGAAGATCGTCTCTTCACCGGTGGATTGCCATAAAGCTCTGCGCTCAGCTCTCGGCCTTCTGGAACGGAGCATCAACAAAAACATCACCCTGCAGACCCGCCTGGAGGCTCACCACCCGATAGTCACCGGTGATCCGGTGCAGCTTGAAAACGTTTTTCTCAATCTGGGGATTAACAGTGCCGACGCCATGGAAGGCGGAGGTACGCTTTCCTTTATAACGCTCAACGAAACTGTGGAGGAAGAGGTTTCCTGTGAATTTGGCGAAACGCTTGAGCCAGGTACATATCTTCACATTATGGTTTCCGATACCGGCTGTGGTATTGAGCAGGAGTCGCGGCAGGCCATTTTTGAACCATTTTACACTACCAAGGAAAACGGCAAAGGTACCGGTCTTGGGCTTTCTGCAGTGTTGGGTGCCATGCAGGAGCATGGCGGCAGGATTAGACTTTTATCCGAGCCCGGAGTCGGTACGGAATTCCACCTCTATCTCCCCGTGAGCGGCGAAAAAACCAGACAGGCAACGCTCCAGAGTCCTCCCCAGGGCGGCAGTGAAACTATTCTGGTTATTGATGATGAAGAGCTGGTGCTTGCCACAGCCCAAGGACTGCTTACCGAACTGGGCTATCATGTTATTCCAGTCAGAGGAGGGCATGCAGGGGTTGAATACTACCGGCAACATCATAGGAGCATAGATCTGGTAATACTTGATATGATTATGCCCGATATGGATGGGGCAGCCTGCTTTGCTCAGCTCAAGGAAATCGACCAGAACGTCAACGTCATCATTTCTTCAGGGTTTGCCAAAACCGCCCGGATCGAAGAAACGGAGAAACTGGGGGCCAGGGCTTTTTTACAGAAACCCTACACAGCTCTGGCGGTGAGCAGTACCATTCGTAAGGTTCTGCGCCCGCACCGGGAAAACGTCACTCAAGAATGAAGCACTCCTCCGTCTCCATCAGGCCTTTGCGTTTTTTCTGAGATAGGCGATAATATCATCGCTTTCATACATTGATGTCTCTCCATCTATCAGAAAAGGAACCATAGCTTTTCCGCCGACTCGAAGAACGGTTTCCCGGCCTGGAGTATTCGGCGAACCATCAACTACAGTATAGTCTTTTCCCTGCAGCAGCCCCATTTTATCAGCAGCCTGCAATACTTTCCTGCAAAAAGGACAGTCCTCTCGAATATAAAGTTCTATCATTGTATCGTCCTGTTTTTATTTACTGGTAAAATATCCCTCTTCCCCTTGATCTATCATACCTGAGTAAGAAGAAAAAACGTTTTAGCCCGAAATTCTCCCGGCAACAAAATCCCTGACATGTTTTTTCTTTCAACATTTTACGTCCGTATCCCGGTCCCTCTTTTCAGCAGATACATGTTCACCCCGAAGAGGAGAACGGCAAAAAGTACAAGCATACCCAGGCCGGCCCAAACACTGATATCTGAAATACCGAGAAAACCAAAACGAAAGCCATTGATCATATAGATTATTGGATTTACCCTGGAAACGCCCTGCCAGAACTCCGGCAGCAGTGAAATGGAGTAAAAAACCCCTCCCAG
>JAZBNU010000019.1:0-5020 GCA_036350815.1 Desulfopila sp. | reverse complement strand
TACGTACCTCAAGATTGGGGGAGAGAATCCACTCCTGTTCAATATTCTCCAGTTTTGAGGGCACAACTATGTTTGTATCTTCACCGAGCAGCCAGAGATCAAGAGACCAGCCGTCAAAAAGCGGGGTGACAAGGCCCCTTGGGTCAACGATGGGATAGAGAGGTATTTCCGGGTGACCTACTGCTGTCCAGTTGCGGTGGGTCAGATTGACGTGACTGAAGGAAAAGGCCCGGGGAATAAAGGAGGTGTCGTTCGGATTAAACTGTTTTACCACCCAGTAGGGCCAGATCCAGTCGAGATTATGCTGGATGGCCTTGGTGTTGATCAGCCCCCGGGTGTGGAAAGCGATTCCGGCACGCACCAGTTCAATGGGTTCCTGTACCTCCGAAGGTTGGGAAAATTGTCTGATCCGGGCGAGAAAGGTTAGGGGATCAATCACCCCGTAGGCGCGGGCGGCCCGTTTTATGAGAAACTTCCAAGGAATATAACGTTTTAACACAGCATGTAGACCTGGTTTATGATTTTACAAGGAATGGATATTGCATAAATAGTGTTGTTCCCTGCGGATTGGCCGGCTGTACTTTTGAGCCGGCCTCATTTACAGAAATTATTCATTGCAATGTTCGGGCCAGAGAATTGAAGCTTTTCCGGTACGGAATTGTATTATAACTATGAGGAGGAGTATATGACTACCATAACAGCAGCAGAAACACCTTCCACCCTGCCGAAGGTCACTGCCACGGGTGATCTTTCGGAACCGTTATACGGCTTGCTTTGTCGTGCGGTGGAAGAGAGAGCAACCGATATTCATCTTGATCCCGTTGCCAACGGCAAGCGCGTCCGTTTCCGTATTGACGGTGTGATGTATCCTCAATCCGTTTTGGCCGCAGAGGAGCATAAACGCGTGCTGACTCAGGTGAAAGTTGCGGCGGGCTTCAGTATCGATAAAATGTATCTTCCCAAGGATGGCACGATTGTTTTTGCGCATCAGGAACAGGGAAAACACTATGATATACGTGTTTCTCTCATTCCTGCAGGACATGGCCGTGAAGCGATCCATTTTCGTTTTCTCACCGGTAAAGCAGCGATGACAAACCTGGAAGAATTGGGAATGTCAGCCAACCACCGTAGGCAGGTTCGCGCAGTTCTCGAATCTCCCACGGGAATCATTCTCATAGGCGGCATAACAGGTTCCGGTAAGTCGTCGACTTTATATTCCATCGCCTCTTCACTGGATTTGGACAGGCATGTGGGGGTTTCAATAGAAGATCCGATTGAAACATACATTCCGGGACTGCGGCAGATCGAGGTCGATTACGAACATGATCTGTCGATGGCCGTGGGGCTCAGGGGGCTTTTGCGCATGGATCCCGATGCGGTTTTTGTCGGCGAAATCCGTGACCGGGTATCCGCCATAACCACTGCCCGCGCGGGAATTGCAGGGCGCCTGGTTGTGGCTACTCTGCATGCTCCAGATCCTGCCACCGCTGTTGAAGCGATGAACCATTATGAGGTCCCGCGTTATATCCTGTCTTCGGGACTGCGCCTGATCATCTCTCAGCATCTCCTGCGGCGGCTCTGTAAAGAGTGCGCAGGAGAAAGAGATCTGCAGGCTGATGAGGCTGAATTATTTAATGAGTATGGAGTGGATATGCCGCAGCGTGTTGCTGTGCCGCAGGGGTGTCTCCATTGTCATCAATATGGTTATCTTGGCCGTATTGGGGTTTTTGAGCTTACCTCTATTTCCGCCGCACTTTCGCAGGACATCGCCAGGGATGTGGCAAAGGCATCGTTGCTGGAGGCTTTTCGCAGGGAAGGCGGTCCCGCAGCGATGGTTGATGCCCTGGAGAAGGTCGGCAGGGGCATTATTTCCATGGATGACGCCAAACAACTCTATCTGAACACCGAAAACTGGCGGAAATAGAGAGATGCCGTTTTTTTATATCCGCATGTCCTGGAGAGATCAGACCAGGTAAAGGAGATCGCAGCAGACGAGGCTGCTGCCAGTCAGCCAGTCAGGGTCATTACTATACCGCCGGCAAGCCAGAGCAAGGCAAGCACGCTCAGGCTGTTCAAGATATACTCGGAAATGGTCTTCGAGCTGCCGTGGTCGTGATGCTCGTGCTGTTCAGCTGCTGCTCCGCTGCGCCACAGCCAGACGAGCAGCAGTGAGACAGCGAAAAAAATGATGTTGAGAAAAAAACCATAGTTAATGGTAAAGTGCTGCTGGTCAGCGGGAGATGTACCGCTGCCTGCTTCGGGCAGCAGATTAAATGCTGCCAGTCCGTAATGCATGACAATGGAAACAATAACCAGCCCGCTGAGCAGCAAAATAAGAATATAGACCGCCATTTTCCAGCCGTAATAAATAGTGTTGATGCGCAGTACGGGAAAGACAACCAGGTCAGAAAAGATAAAGGCCATGACCCCGGCAAAACTGACCCCATGGCTGTACAGCACTGCGGCAAGAGGAATATTGCCCATTGAACCTATAAAGGTGAAAAAGGCGGCTATCGGACCGACAAGTGTCTGGGCCAGGACAGCTGGAAAGCCCGGATTGGCTGCATTTTCAGTGCCGGAGCCGATAAAGAGCGTGGTATAGAAGCTCTGCGGCAGAAAGGCGGAGAGTATTCCGGCAATGGTAAACCCAATCAGCACATCCCGCCAGACCATGTTCCATTCCATGACGTAGGTTTGACCAATCTCCTGCCAGCCCTCGCTGCTGGTAATTTTTTTCTTCCAGTCCGGAGCCTTCCTGCTTTCACTCTTGCTGTCTTCTTTAAGCTGACGGCGCGCTTCTTCGACCAGCTTTTTGGGATAAAAAAGACGTACGAAAAGCCAGGCAAAAAGAATCAGCAGAAGGCCACCCAGATATTCACCGACAACAAACTGCCAACTGAGGAAAATGGCGATGACTATTCCCAGCTCTATGACCAGATTTGTTGAAGCCAACATAAATGCCAGAGCGGGAGCCAGTCCAGCTCCTTTTTGAAAAAGCGCACGAGTGGTAGAGAGAGCGGCAAAACTGCACGAGCTGGAGATAAAACCAAAAAAAGTACCCAAGGCCATGCTTTTGGGACCGCTTTCTCCCATGGTTCTCTGCATCCGGCTCCGGGTAACCAGTACCTGTATCATGCTGCTGATCAGATACCCCAGGGCAAACGCCCAAAAAGCCATCCAGAAAAAGCCGATACTGGTTGTGGCGGCTTCATGCCAGAGTTCAATGAAATTTTTCATAAAATTAACCTCGGAGAACAGCTTTTTTCTGTTTTCCAAACAAACTTAAGAGAGTGGCGAAATGTCCTGGTAGTGTTATTTGTGGGCTATGCTTTTTTCGCTAAAGAGATAGTCTTTCAATTCTTTGTCAAAGGCTTTGTCATGCCTGCGAATCCACTCCAGAATCATAGCGGCGTGTTCTTTTTCCTCATCCCGGTTATGTTCAAGAATTGCCTTGAGCTCCTTATCCCTGCACACCTCTATTCTCTGGTCATACCAGTCAACGGCTTCCATCTCTTCCATTAGTGACATGATTGCCCTGTGCATATCTTTTGCGGTGCTGCTGAGTTTATCTATCTGCTCATGATATCCTTTGCCTTCCATGTCGTTCTCCTGTGCTGGGGTTTTTGGAGTATTCCCGTTGATTTCTTTTCTAGGAACCTTATCGCATCCTGATTTTTTTACAGTCTCACTTATTTCTCCAGGTGGTTTCAGTTCCGGCTGTATTTGACGAGGCAAAACCTAGAAAATTGTGTGTAAAATTTTGAAAATATAACTCTTTCTGCACGAAAATTGAGATTGAGCCGTGAAAGTTTATGTGAATGAGGTTTGGGCGTTTTCGATAGATTTTTGCAGATCTTCCCTAACTTTTTCATAGCCTGTCTTGAGATCTTCCCAGCTTTCTTCCCCTGCTTCTTTTATCTCCTTCAATTTTAGTTTAGCTTCTCGTTGTTTGCCTTTCAGGGTGTCAAGTCGTCTGAGATAATCGATTTTCGTTTCAGCTTCAGCCTCTTCAGCTTGCGCTTCTATTTTGTCGATTTCATATTTCCATTCTTTGAATTGTTCTTCTACCTGGTTCAAGTAATGGTCTTTCAAGCTCATTGTTTTCTCCTGTACTTAAGTCGAGAGAATGAACAGAGGAAATCGAATCCTCTGTATATTTACAGTGCCCACATTCAAGCAATAGTCTCAAATCAACGGACACTGTCCGCTTTTGCAGGACAGCTCAGAGCCGTCTTAAAAAGAGTGTCTCTGCTGATATACATTGATGCAGATCGAGGTTAAAACCAGAATAGCCTGAATATGCGTCGGGGACGCATATTTGAGCAGCTGCCGCAACCGCGCCAGAGACAGCTGCCGGTAATCTTTTCAAGCAGCATCAGATAAGGCGATAGGGATCTGCTCGCCTACTCCATGTGCTTTGGGGATGTTCTTTCAGCAGTTTTTCGTAAGCCGTTTTGAGATGGCCCGGATCGTCCTTCCATTTATAAAGATTTACCCCATTGAAATAGATGGCTTCGGGGATCATCCTGCTGTCCTGAAAACTACGAAACAGGTTTTTCAGATGTACCTCTGCCGTGTCATATTCCTCCGCGTCCATATGCACTTTGGCGAGGCCCAGGTGTAGGCTGGCAATAAGCTCATCAGGATCAAAGAACCCGATGGATTTCTGGATTTCATTTCCCTGAAGGTCAAGGACAGCCAGGGTCGGTGTCCAGATATGGATGTGTTTTTCATGCACCGCATCACGGCTTAAATCGAATCGCAAAGGAGTCAGGTAGTTATTGAAAAATTGCACTACTTCGGCTGCTGGATACGTAACTGTATCCATCTGTTGGCAGCCTATTCATTCAGGGTTGAAGAAATCAAGCAGAATCGGTTTACGTGTTGATTGGGCGGAATCCAACGCATATCCAAGGTTGGTTTGCCAGTCGATAGCAGACATATGTTACTCCTTTTGGGATGGTGTCGGTTGTATACGGCGGCTAACGATACAGGCCGGCCGCGCTTGCACTTCTTATTA
>JAZBNU010000018.1:0-22007 GCA_036350815.1 Desulfopila sp. | reverse complement strand
TGAAGCGCGGTCTCAATAACCTGTGGAGCAATGGCGGTATTTTATTTGCCCCTCCCCTTCGTTGAGAAATGGACACTATTTCGGCCTGCAGCTTTCGGTTTCAAGCCGTAATATTTCACGTGCTTGCTGAGTTCATAATCGAGGCATCAAGGGTGCAGCTCTAATTATCTACCGCAAACCCTTGATAACGAAGAGTATGGGCTCAGCAGGCACGCCCGAAGGGTGAAAAACAGGTGAGCTTGCTGCCAGCTTTTCTGGGCACAAACTGTACCCAGCACAAATCAAAGAATATCTGCATTAATTATCTGATTTTTCATTATAAACATGGCAGTAACGTGCTTTTTCATGAAATGTTGGGGCTAGAGCTCGGTCAGGGTAGTAAAAAGATCCTTGTCATTCTCAATTTTTGCACGATTGCCGATAATAGCCCGATAAGATTTAGGCATCATTTCGGCGAAAGCAGGGGCGAAGGCCCGGAGATCCTCTAAAGTGGTGGCGGTTATTTCTTTGAGGCGCTGCTGCTTGAACTCTGATGTGATGCCGCTTAAAAACTCATTTCTTGCCGTGGCTGCTTTAGCCGCGGGACTCTGATGCGGGTCGAAATTACCGTATGTTCCGATGATGAGCTGCTGCAGAACATTATCGGGCAATTCCAGGTCTGCGACAATCTGAGGTACTTTGCTGTAAGCCTGATAGGTTTTTTTTACCTGAGGATCACGATAGCTGACAAATGCCAGGTTTCCTGTAATGTTACTGAACTGGACAAAGCATCCGTAGGCTCCTCCCATCTGCCGGACACTGTTCCAGAGAAAATCACGCGATAAATATGTTTTCAATACTTCAAAGTGGCCGTTATAGTCTTTGCCCTGCGGCAGCAGGTTTCCACCTTGAACAGCAAAGACGATTTCTGCTGAAGTAATGAAGGCTTCATGGTCAGCAAATGAGGCTGTTTCAAAACGAGCCGGTTCGAGTGAAACAGTTGGAAGAGATTCAACGAGATGACCGATCTCATTAGAAAAAACGGAAACTTCCTCCTCTTCCCCAGCTATCCCTAGTATGAGATTGTTGCGGTTGAAGAGCAGACGGCTCAGCTCTTCGAGATCCTGGAGAAAATGGTGTTCGTACCGGTCGTATTCTGTAGCCAGTTTTTTCAGTTCCTGATATGCCGTGACACCATGGATAAGTTCATTGTAGTATCCGGCAACACTCAGGTGGGCAAAAACGCGCGTGGTGGGAAGATTGTAACCTTCGCTCTGGGCCGAGTGCTCCGCCCAGGCAAATTCTCGCCGGACTATTTCTTTAATACGTGTTCTGTCTTCCAAAGAGAGTTCCCGCAGAACGGAATGGAGCAGTTGGATTGTTCTCTCCAGGTATGCCGGCAGACATTTTGTCTGGAGCCAGAATATCGGCCGCAGTTCATCAGGTGCATCCTTTCTCATGTAAACATTGAGCGAATGCGAAAGGTTGCCGGTACAGGTGGCCACCTCTTTGGCAAACTGCATGAAGTTCATCTTTCGGGTGCCTATTTCGGTAATGATAGTGCCGAATACATCAAGCCAGGGAAGCAATCTTGCCGGCACTGCCTTGAAATCAAAACCAAGGTCTATGTAGGTAATATGGTTGGTTAGAAGCTCGCTGATCAGTACTGGACAGCCGGAAATTTCTGAGGGATTGACTGCATGAAAATCCACAGAAGTAGGAAGATCGGCAATTTCGAGGCGAGGGAGTCCGGCCAGGGTTTTCTCGTCGTTGGGACGAAGCTGCAGGTTCATGAGTTCTTCAGTTCTGGCAATGAGCTGCTCCTCTTTCTGCGTGTCGAGCGTTTGTGCGTATTTCTCCAGTCTTGCTTTTTCCTCTTCATAGGTAACCTGGCCCTTCTGTGGGTCCGGTTTGAGTGTCACGACCACGGTTGATTCATTGCTTAGAAGATATTCTTTGATAAGCTGTTCGAAATAATCTTCTTCCAGTGCTTTGTGACGCACATTGCGAATAAGTTCCTCGCTGACCAGATTCTCAAAAGGACTGGTGTTATATTTGAATGCCGCCATTGCTTTGCCGATAAGATCTAACCCCCGCTGCGATTTGGAGGATTCTTCACGGGCGGAAAATTCATATTTGTTCAACTCGGAAAGGATGAGATCACGTTCGAGCCCTTCAGCGGCCATTGAAGCGAGAGTGGAGTTGTAAAGTTGCAAAAATGCATCGCGTTTTTCTGCTTCGCAGCCCACCAGATAAGTGATCATGAAGGTACGAAAGCATGAGGTTGAAAGGTAAAACCCACCAAAGTCTTTGCAGAGACCACTGGAGATGATAGCTTTTTTTAACGGTGAGCCATCTGAATTAAAAAGAATATTGGCAATGATCTGGAAAGCGGTATTCTGCAGCCGATTCTGCACTGTTGAGACCATTGAACCTACGGCAATAAAGGTTCTGTCCTGTATATCTTTTGATTCCACACCATAGCTGTCTTCTATAAACGTGACCGTGGATGCCGGATTCCCTTCCTTGATCTCACGCCGTTCTTCCCTGGTATCGTATTGTCGCAGAAAACGTTCTTGAAGGAAATCAAGCTCCATGTTGAGGTCGGCATCACCATAAAAAAAGAACGTACTGTTGGATGGATGGTAGTGATGTTTGTGGAATTCGACAAATTGTTCATAGGTAAGGTCGGGAATATCCCTGGGATCCCCGCCGGATTCATGGGCATAGGTCGAGTCCGGCATGAGTCCCCCAAAAATATGGTGGAAAATGAGACGGATCGGGTCGGAAAAAGCGCCTTTCATCTCGTTGTAAACCACACCTTGGTACAGCAGGGGGCTTTGCGGCGATTCCTTGTGGTAATGCCAGCCTTCCTGCTCAAAAGTAGAACGCAGGAGAAGAGGGTTGAAAACGACATCACAGTACACGTCCATGATGTTGAAGTATTCCTTCAAATTCCTGGTTGCAAAGGGATAATAGGTAATATCCGAGCCGGTCATGGCGTTAAGAAAAGTTGTCAGGCCGCCTTTGTTTATTTCGCCGAAAACATCTTTTATCGGATATTTTTTTGACCCCATCAGGACCGAATGTTCAAGGATATGAGCAACTCCTGTAGAATCCGTGGGGATAGTGTTGAATGCTACGGTAAAGGTCTTGTTGGGGTCGTCATTTTTAATGGCGAAAACAGGACAGCCCAAATAGTCATGACGAAAAAGGTAGACATCGGCTTTGATTTCCTCGATGCGTTGATGTTCTTCCAGGGTGAAACCGTAGTAACGCTGTCCTGCTGTATAAGTCATTATGAAATCCAATTTTTGAATTAAAAAGTTTTCTCCGAGTCCAGTAACAGGGTTACTGGACCATCATTAATCAGCTCAACCTGCATTTGCGCACCGAAATCTCCGGTAGATGTACGAATACCTGTTTTTTCTACTCTCGTAATGAATTTTCGGTAGAGGGGCTGGGCGGTTTCCGGTGGCGCCGCAGATGAGAACCCCGGTCTTCTCCCCTTGCGACAGTCGCCGTAAAGAGTGAATTGAGATACGATAAGCATTTCACCGCGGATATCCAAAAGAGAAAGATTCATTTTACCATTATTATCTTCGAATATACGAAGGTGGGCTATTTTCTCTGCCATCCAGTTGATTTCCGCTTCGCCGTCTTCGGTCTGAATACCTAAAAGTACCAGCAGACCTTTATCGATTTTTCCAGATGTCCTGTTGTTACTGTAAACAGTAGCGCGGCTGACCCGCTGTATAACCGCTCGCATGGCAATTCACCTCTCTGCTGGACCCTTGCTGGATAAAAAGCTGATGTCACGAAAATTTCTTCGCTGAGTCTCGGTTCTCTCTTTGATAGTGTATCGAGGTGTTTTTGTGGTTGTAAACTACCGGACCCGCAGAATACACAACTCATTTCCGATTGCAAACTGTTTCATTTACGGGTGGTTAATTATTGGTCAGTTGCTGGTGCGGCAATAGTTAGTGATGGAGACACCGGTCAGCAATGTGATCCCTCCGATAATTACAGCGAGTTTGATAGACTCTCCCAGTAGTATCCAGGAGAGAAGAATTGAAAACAGGGGAACGAGGTTGATGAAAACCCCTGAGCGCGTGGCCCCAATGTTTTTAATTGCTCTGTAATAGAGGGAAAAACCCAGAGCCGTACCGAAAAAGCCGAGATAGATCAAGCTGAACCAGTTAATGCTATCAATGTGAAGAATGTTTGCTCCAAGGCCATGGTACATTGCAGGCGGAAGAAGAAGAATTGCTCCAATCAGTGAAGAATAGAAAACCGCGGCCAGCGGTGAGAGTGTTGTTAGTACTGTTCTGCCGATAAGACTGTAGGCAACCCAGCTGAGAACGCAACCGAAGAGGGCCAGCTCGCCTGTACCGAAGCGTGTTGTAAAAATGTCGCCGGGATGACCGTTGCTTATGACGAAGACGGCCCCGATAAGAGAGAGGAGGATGCCGCAGATTTGTTTGAAATTCAGGGACTCCTTGAGGAAAAGAGCCGCAAAAATGGTGATGAACAGTGGATTGAGAGCAATGATCAGTGCTGCTCTCCCTGCACTGATGTACTGCAGGCCGGTAAAGAAAAAAACATTGTAGCTGAAGACACCTGTAAGACCGAGGAAAAAAAGCGACAGCCATTTTTTTCTTGGAGGAATGGATATCTTTCCGTCGGTAACAAGAGTCAGGAAAAAAAGAGCGATGGTGGCAATGGCAAAGCGGATAAAAGCAGCATTGGCCGGGTTGACTTCTCCGGCCAACGCTCTTCCGGCAATAAAGGTTCCACCCCAGAAAAACATGGTGAGGACGAGGCTGCTGTAGGTAATGAGCTGCATGGCATCTCCGTGTTACGATTCAAATACTTGTTTCTGCAGCGGTATACTACCGGAATATCTAGGTGTCAAGATGAGAGACAGTTTCATCACTGGAAGCCGGGGCGGTTGTACGGAGTCCTTAGATCCTGATTTTTCACACGTGCCTATTTTCGCAGCAGTGCAAGCACCAAAAATGATGAAAATTGTAATTCTGATAAAACATATTGTCTTTGAGAAAAAATATCGTGTAGATCGGACCTCTGTCACAATTCTGTTAACATTAAACCTTCAGAGTGGTACTATTATTTAAATACCCATTATGAAACATTATTTACTTTTCAAAAGAGCGGGATTTTTATGATAAGAAAAATTCAGAAACTTGTTGAGGAAATGGCGCAGGAATTACCCCATATTTTAGCGGTAGCAGTCGTCACTGTTGATGATGGGATGTCTATTGCCGAGGCCACTCGCCGTGACGGTATCGAGACTGCGGCTGCTTCAGCATATCTTGCCTCCATCGTCAAATCAAACAGCAAAGCTATCAATCTCCTTGCTGATAGCGAGATTATTGACGATATTCTCATTACCACCGATCAGTATCATTTTATAATCAGGCATATGCCGGATCAGCCTTTTTTTATTTTTCTCATGACAAGCAGAAAGGAGTGGTTGGCCAAAGCCAGAATGCTCATAAAAAAATATGAGCCTCGTTTTATCGGTCTGCGGGAAGCTCTTGACCATCTCACCTGACCGGAGTCAGCGGATGCTGTGGCGATAGAAAAGCAATGCCCTGCTGGTTTCAGCCCTATCTGTTGCTGCAAACAGAACAGGTCATTGCAGCGTGAGTGAAAGTCCTACAGGGCGACGGAGAAGCAATGCTTCCCCGTCTTTTTTTGCCGGATTCTCGATAATAGAAGACGTCATCAAACCGAGGCTACTTTTTCAATCTTTGCTGCATTCTTTTTAATGGCGATTCTGATCCAGCCGAGATTGGTGTCCTTGTCGGCCACAATAACCAGAAATGCTTCTTCTCCAACAGGGGCAAACAGTACAGGTCCCTCTGTGTATTCCAGCATTGTCATGCTTAACTCACCCTGGCCCAGCTGGTTTCCCATTGTCTCAGCCGAACCGAAACCTGAAGAGGCGATGGCGCCAATCATCTCGGCATCAATCCCTGTTCTGGCGAGGCTGTCGAGCAGAAAACCGTCCCGACCGACCAGACATGCTGTATGTACACCATCAATGTTTGTGAACTCTGCTAAAATTTTCTGAATTTCTGTCATGTTATCATCCTCTGTGGGTTCTGACTCTTCTGGAGTGGTAATAGTGTTTATCTCGTCGTACTGCCTGGCCGGCGCCGGTTCCTTGCTTGAAGGTGAGGCTTTCTCATCCTGAAAAGACAGGACATTCCTGCCCGAGGCTTGTTTGACTTCCTCCTCGTCTTTTCTCACCGCAGCCTCAAGCATGAGTGACTCAACGGATTTTCCCATGGTGACCATCGGCGGTTCAATGCCGTTGAGATTCTGCAGTTCAGCTCCTTCAACCTCTAAAATTTGAAAAAATGCTGTTTCACCGCTTTCTTCGCCAAAAGAGGCGTGAACAACTTTTCCTTCACGAAAATAGACCATGCCTTTCTGGTCTGTAGTGGTAATTTTGAGTGCAGATGTCGATTTTGCCAGACCATTGAACTGGATGATATCTACCAGGGCAATGCCGCTGGAAGAATTCTGCGCCACGGTACCGCCCCCAAGGGCGGTTTCGACGATGTTTCTCATGTCATTGATATCGAAAGGCTTTTCTACAAACTTGACAGCACCTTCTTTTTTCGCTTTGTTGGCAAAGGCGTTGGATGGATAAGCAGTCATGATAATGACCTTGGTGTCTTTCCATCGGTTGCTGACTTCAGTAAGAAGCTCAAGCCCACTCATGCCGGGCATGTTGATATCTGTAATGACGAGGTCGATTTTTGTTTCTTTGAGGATGTCGAGGGCTTCGTTGCCGGATTGTGCCGCGAAGGTTTCGATATTGGGTATGCCATTATCGAGATTTCTCTGTAACATCCAGAGCATATCTTCTTCATCATCAACTATCAGAACCTTTTTCATGGTCACTCTTGTTTCTCCTTTGACCGTTTCTGGGGAACGATTGAATTTTCATCTTTTGAGAGCATAAGACTGTTCAGTCTTACAGAATTGCGTTAGCCAGATTTCTCATGGACATTGTGTCAATTATCCACGGCCGGTGAGAAATTCGGGTTAGTCCTTCTGCTATGCTCTAATGCAAGGTGGATGCCAAAAGAGGAACCAAGGTATCATACTGTTAATTAGAGAAAAATGTGTAAATTAGCTTTTGATGGTGGAAAGAAAAGAGGTTAAAATCTGATCATCTGGTTAAAAATTAGTCGTTTTGGATTTTGGATCGAAGGGTAGTTCGCGTAATGCCAAGGATTTGTGCCGCTTTTGATTTGTTATTGCCGGTTGCCTGGAGAACTTTGTGAATATGCTGCCGCTCTATGTCCCGCAGGCTGACAAGGGGGTGACCGGTTTCGCGGTCGACTGCAGCAGGAATATTTACAAAAGAGAGAGATAACCAGTCAGACTTACAGAAAATCATCTCCCGCTCAATCAGGTTGCGCAGTTCTCGGATGTTGCCGGGCCAGTGGTGCGTCATGAGCGAGGCTGAGGCTGATCCGGTGAAGCCTTTGATGCTTTTTTTCAACTCTTTATTAAAAAAGTGGCGATAGTAGTCAGCTAAGAGAAATATGTCTTCCCGGCGCAGGCGAAGCGGAGGCAGAATCATTGGTATCACATTCAACCGGTAATAAAGGTCTTCACGAAAACGTCCCTTTGTGATCTGTTCATTGATGTTTGTGTTGGTGGCGGCAATAATGCGAACAGAAACCTGGATATCCTGTGTCCCACCAACTCTTCGAAATGTTGATTCCGCTATGAGGCGCAGGAGTTTTGGCTGGAGGGAAATAGGAAGGTTTCCTATTTCATCAAGGAAGAGGGTGCCACCGTCTGCTATTTCGACAAGTCCCTTTTTCCCGCTTGAGGCATCGGTGAAGGCTCCTTTTTCATGGCCGAAGAGCTCAGATTCGATCAGGTTTGCAGACAACGTACCGCAGTCGACTTTGACGAAAACACCTTTCTTGCCCCTTTGCATATTATGAATTGCACGGGCTGCAAGTTCTTTGCCGGTACCGGTTTCTCCTGTTATAAGTACCGGTGCGGTTACCCCTGCCGCCGCGGCAATAGCTTCCTGGACAGGCAGCATGACTTTGGAATTTGCAATCATTAATGGTTCGTCGTCCTGGTGTGATCTCAGCATTATTTTTTTGCTGATCAGGCGGGATTGCATGAGCCGGTTGAGAGTGGTGGTGAATTCTATCAGTTCAAAGGGTTTGACAATATAGTCGATTGCACCAGCCTTCAGTGATTCCACCGCTGTTTTAGCATCATTGTTGCCGGTAAGCATGACAATGTCGCTGTCACCGGAGATTTCCCGGATAGCAGGAATAAGGTCAATGCCGTTAACGTCAGGAAGGCCGATATCAAGAAAAATCAGATCGACAATGTTGGTCTGCAAGGTAGCAAGTGCACTTTTGCCTGTTGCCGCATTAACCGAGGTGTAACCCTCACGTGTGACAACGTTTCCTAGAGAAAAGGTGAGATCGGCGGCATCATCTACAATCAGGACGGTGGCCATTATTTCTCCGTTCTGAAATAAAGAGTGAAGGTTGAGCCTTTGTTGAGAGTGCTTTCAACGGTTATGGCGGCTTTGTTCTCCCGTAGAGTTCGATATACTATGGAGAGGCCAAGACCGGTTCCTGTCGATTTTGTGGTGAAAAATGGTTCGAAAACCTTTTCTGCTACATCAGGAGCCATGCCTATGCCGTTATCGGAGATAGAAACAAACACATATGAGGAAAAGGGGAGCAGGCCGGGATTTTTTTTACGGTGGCGGGATAATTCCACCCTTCTGATGTGTGCAGTTTTCAGTTTGATAATGCCGCCCTGCTTGATAGCGTCCATGGCATTGAGAAACAGGTTGAGAAGCACCTGCTGAACCTGATTGGGATCTGCGATGACAAGCGGCAGGTTGGGTTGATAGTCTTCTCGGAAAATTATATGGCTTTTGAGCATTTTGTTGGCGATAAGGTGCTGAGTCTCCACGATGATATCAATTAGGGAGGTAGGCCTGATCTGCGGTTCTGCCGGACGGGCGTAGGAGAAAAACTCAGTGAGAAGTGAATTGAGCCTGTCAACCTGCCTGATGATGCGGGAGAGACACTCTTTCTGCTCCTCCTGGGAGACCGACTGTCCCTGTATGGACTGCGCCATGATTTTTATTCCCGCCAGAGGATTCCGGACTTCATGAGCGACTGCTGAAGCAATTTCGGCTACAGTGGCGAGTCGGTTCATTTTTTCCATCTCTTTTCTGACATATTTCAATTCAGAAATGTCGCTGATGGATATAATTCGACCAACCTGGTTTCCCAGAGCGTCTTCGCGTGCGACAACCGAATAACCGATAATCTTTTCATCTCCGCTGCTGGAACTGATGGCCAGTTCCTGTTCAAGGTGCCGGGTATTGTGATGATTGATGTCGAGCAGGCGAGTTGCACCATCCTGACCGACAACATCAATAAGATTTTTGTCGGAAAGCGTTGATGTGAAAGAACGCATTATGGATTCCGCCATTCCGTTGTATGTATGGATATTTCCATCGAGGTCCGTAACGATCAGGCCGTGGGTCAATCCCTGGATAATAGACTCAGAAAACTTTTTTTCTTCTCGTATCTCATTGATGGAATGACGCAGGTCATGAACGAGGCCGATCAGCTGCAGGTCCATAACTCTGTTTTCTACCATATTGGAAATAACATTGCATACAGATGCGAGGAGTTGCTGTTGTTCTGGCTTGATGTGATGTTCTGTTGAGGTGTAGAGACAGAGGATACCGATGATTTTATCTATTTTTTTAATAGGGAAACAGAGGTGGCCATGGGGAATAGCCAGGCCACAGTTCTGGTTTTCACTGGTGCTGCAGTTGGAGAGTGCGAATGTGTCGTATAGGGCAGCCTGTCCGTATCCGCAGAGGCCCTGGACCATCTTTCGGCAGGGGAGTTTGTGCGGATCGGCAAACCCCTGGCATGATTTAATACTGAAGTGGTCGCCGTCCTGTTCTGCCAGGAGAATTGCTGCCTGGGGTAGGAGTTTGAGTTGTGGTACAGTAAAAAGATACTGAAGCAGTTGGTCAAGTTGTTGACTGAGAGGAAGAGGTTTAACGGAAATTTCGAGAATATCGTCAAGGATGGTCTGCTGCTGAAAAGAGATGTTGATTTTGTCTAAAAATCGCTGCTGTCGGCTGAGATTTCGGATCAGGATAATGATGGAGTCAGATTCCTGTACGTTGAAGATAAGGAAGTGAGCATCAAAAAATGAGCCGTCTTTGTGTTGCACCACCTGAGAAAGGCTGAACTGTTCGGCCTTTTGATTCTGGCCCGTGGATATGACATCCATCAAAGTCAGTCGGGGCATGGACTCGGGTGTGGGAGGGAGGAGCAGGTAAAAGAATTTCTGGCCAATCGCTTCCCCTGCAGCCCAACCGAAGGTTTGTTCCGCACGCGAGTCCCAGGCGGTGATGATCTCGTTGCGGTTACAGGTGACAATGGCATGGTCTGTGGCGGAGAGCTTGCGGTCGTCAATTTCAGTATATTGAGGATCCATGTTGAGCCGTATTAAAACTCGGGTAGCGGATGGATGTGACCAGATGCAGAAGGAGCATTTGAGTCATACAACCGGGTAAGAGATTTGCATTGAGTGCTATAGTGCCATAAGGAAGATATTTTTCATATATTTTTCTGAATATCCCTAAAGATCAGCAGGCCTTTTATCGGTATCCGGCAAAAGTTGTAATGAGACGGCCTTTGCAGTAAATGAGCGAAAGGAGTATTTATCCTTGAATTAGGGAGGATGCTGTTGTAGTTTGGAACTTATCAGGTGAGAAATGTTCTCACCTGACGGCACTGAAGAACAGGGCTTCTTGCAGAGAGGCATCTGGACCACAATTATTTGCAGAAAACATCGCCGGAAGTATAGGGCTGGATTGATGTTGAATACCCGCACAGGATGTGCATTGTGTTACTCCTGTTTGCCTGGCCTGCAATGAACGACGTATCATATTGCAAGGAGGATTTTTGAGGTGGATGAAATCTTAAAAAAAAGACGCACTTTGCAGGAAACGATGAACTTTATGGCAGCACTTTCTGCAGGCATAGAGCCTATTCTGGGACGGGGGGCCAACAGTATGACAATGTCAGCCGGCCGTAGTCTCGGCAGAAAATTTTCTGAAGGAGCCAAACAGACTGATGATCTTCTTGAGGCCGTCGCCGAGGTGCGCAGGATCTTGATGCAAAACAATTGTCTATGGGGTTTTGAACCTTTTAAACCTGCTTTACAGGATGAGATGATAACAAAGAACGAGCAGGGGCAGTCCCAGGTTCAGCTGGTTTTTCGTGATTGTATGATTCGTCAGGCGCTTTTTCGTTTTGGTCATCCGCAGGAGGGCTCTCTGTGTAACATGATGTATGGTTTTTTTGCCGGAGCATTGGAGAGTATCATGGGGAAGAAGGCTACGCTGGAGATCAAGCATGCAGGTGAAAATGCTTGCCTGAAGGTTCTGACTGTTGACGGATGAGCTTGTTAATATCTCGTAAGAGGAGTGTCAAATGAGTGGTGAAAAAGTCCGCCTGAATACTGAGTGGCTTTGTGATTGCGGCGGCTGTCATGTTGCAGTCGTCGATTTGCATGAGAAAATTTTGAAAGTTTTCGAAGATATCGAGTTTCAGAAATGTCCGGTTCTTACTGATGTGAAAGGATATCCAGAGGCTGATATAGGAATATTGACCGGTTCGATCAGAACCGAACACGATCGCCATGCAGCTCTTGAAATGCGTCGCACCTGCAAGACGATCATAGCCTTCGGCACCTGTGCAGTGTACGGTGGCCTGCACGGTGCAGGGCTGGCTCACAGCAGAGAAGAAATCATGGATTATGTCTATAAATCCACCCCAACGACGAAAACGTCATTTGTTCCGGATACTGACGTCACCGGTTTGGAGCACACAGTCCTGCCTGTCGACGAGGTTATTGATGTGGATCTCTATCTGCCGGGTTGCCCGCCTCATGCACACTATATTTTTGAAAGTCTCGCCGCGCTTGTAGATGGCCGGGAAACGAAGGCCGGACAGGAGTCTGTTTGCGCCGGATGCAGCCGGGTCATGAAAAAGACTGACGTTGCCTCCATCAAGGATACCCTTGATGAAGTTCCTGATGATGAAACCTGTTTTCTCAGTCAGGGATATATATGTCTGGGTTCCGTCACTCTTGACAGATGCCTGGCGCCCTGCCCCAACCATGGCATAATGTGTACAGGCTGCGCTGGACCAACCATGCAGATTCTTGCCGAGCCGAATCATGATATCCGAACCGAGATCAGCGATCGAATGTCGAGACTCACCGCTATTAAAAGTGATGCGATCATCAATCATATCGAACGGTCAGCTAAGACACACTATGCTTATGCCATGGCCACCAGGATGATCGGTAATAAACCGACCTTTTTAATTCACAAGTGGATTGCAGATGTGGAGGCAGGCAAATGAGCAACATTATCAAAATTGACCCGGTTACCCGTATAGAAGGACATGCCCGTATTCTGCTCGAATGTGACGATGACGGAGCGGTCAGTAATGCATCTTTTTGTGTCAACGAGTTACGCGGCTTTGAACGGATTCTGGTTGGCATGGAAGCGGCTACAATGCCGCAGGTCACGGCTCGAATCTGCGGAGTCTGTCCGACAGCGCACCACCTCGTGGCCGCCAAGGCACTCGACAATGCGGCTGGAGTCGAACCTCCACCTGCAGCTAAACTGCTGCGTGAATTTATGTACATGGGGCATTTTATCCATTCCCACAGTCTTTCTCTTTTTGTCCTTGCCGGACCGGATCTTGTTTTCGGCCTGGCAGACACTGCAGATAGTCATAATATCGTCGGTATGGTTAATGCGGCTCCTGAACTCACGAAAAAGGGACTTCGCCTAAGAAGTCTCGGTCAGAAAATAAATGAGACCATCGGGGGCAGAGGTATTCATCCTGTAACCGCGGTTGCCGGCGGAATATCTTTCAAACTCAGTGACGGCCAGTTTACACGGTTGCAGGAATTGACCGCGGAGGCAGTCCAGGTTGTCCATGAGCTGGCAGGAAAGACCAAGGCGCTTCTTTTTGCCCTGCTCGACAAGAACCCTGTCCTGCTGGAACAATTGAATTCACCCAGCTGGTATCTTGGGACGGTCCAGGGCGGTAAGCTGAATGTTTATGACGGTATGCTGCGTCCCATGGATTCGAGCGGGCTGGTCCAGCCCGAGTTTGCCGCTACGGCCTATCGAGAGATGATGAGTGAACGTGCTGTACAGAACTCCTACGCCAAGGAAGTTTTTCTCAATATGAATGGTGCTGAGCAGATGTACCGTGTTGGTCCCCTGGCCCGTATCAATGTTGCCGATGCTATGGAAACACCATTGGCGCAAAAAGAGTTCGAGGTTTTCAAAGAGAAGTTTGGTACTCCCTGTCACAATGCGGTTCTGCAGATGTACGCAAAGCTGATAGAGCTTGTGTATACCTGTGAGAAAGCCGACGAGATTATCAATAATCCGGCACTTCGCGGAGAGACTCGTGTTCCCGCGGATTTTCGAGGCGGTGTAGGGATTGCTCATATCGAAGCCCCGCGGGGAACCTTGATTCACGAATATGACATTGATGAGCGCGGCATTGTTCGAGCGGCGAACATGATTATTGCAACTCAACAGAATACAGCGGCAATAAATAACTCCCTCAAGGAGGGGGCCAATAATCTCCTTAAGGAAAGCAATGACGAGGCCATGCTGAATAGTCTGGAGTTTATTGTTCGCTGTTATGACCCGTGCCTGGCGTGTTCGACGCATGCTATTGGAAGAATGGCGCTTGATGTCGAGGTGTCTCGGCAAGGAAAGATTATCCGTACGTTGAGGAGGGACACCGATGCTTGAAATGACAATTAAGGAAAAGGCTTGTCGGGGATGCAAACTCTGTCTCGATGTTTGTCCGACGGACTGTTTCTCTTTCAACGAAGAAACCTGGAAGGCAGAAGTCAAAGTACTGGAAAACTGTATAGCCTGTCTCAGTTGCGGGTATATTTGTCCATCTGGTGCTATTTCACATAAAAATCATCACGTTGTTGCCAATTTCTACCGAAATATACATTTCAGTCAGCGTATGGAGAAGTTCCTATGATAGAAACTGCAGAGCTGCAGCTAACCGAGGATGATCACGATAAAGCCTTTATTGAAGTGTGCTTTCTCCTCGACATGTTTGTGGATACTATTGAAAAGTTTGTGGGAAAATCAACGCCTTCTCTTGCTGTAGCTGCTGGTCGAAAAATGGCGGCGAACATGCCCATCCATCTTACTGACCCTGAACCCGGAAAGGCTTTGAGTGAGCTTGTCCGTGTTTTTACTATTCAGCAGATGGATATTGCCGGTGAGATGGAAGGAAATGAAGCGGTAATCACCATGAACCGTTGTCCCATCGGGGCAGTTTGCAAAGAACGGAAGATGGACCTTGATGGCGCCGCCTGTCAGATGTTTCATTACTATATCGCGGGCATTATGGCTGAATTTACCGGCAGACCTGCAAGGCCGAAAACTCTTGCTGCCGGGGATACCTGTACTTTCAAACTCGCTTTCAGT
Organism: Desulfopila sp.; assembly: GCA_036350815.1. Classification (GTDB taxonomy): domain Bacteria; phylum Desulfobacterota; class Desulfobulbia; order Desulfobulbales; family Desulfocapsaceae; genus Desulfopila_A. Next base: position 7,414 of record JAZBNU010000018.1, on the reverse strand, counting down.
GGAGCTCCGAGAAGCAGTTAGCCTTGATACGGTATTGTACTGAATTTTATCGGATTGTAAGGTTCATGCTGTCTTTTGCAGAGTTTCCGGAGGGATTGAAAAAGCATGGTGGATTTGCGAGATAGCCTGCTATGAGTGGGTCTGCACTCATTATATGCATAGGCAACGACCTCGTCGCGGATGATGGGGTCGGCCATGTCATCTACCATAGTCTTCTTCTGCGGGAGCTGCCTGATTGTGTCCGTATCAGATTTTCCGGTCTGGGGGGCATGGCCATGCTGGAAGAATTCAGAGGCGAAGATCTCCTCGTGGTTGTCGACGCTGTGCAGTTTGGCAGTGCAGCAGGGACAATCCACGTCCTTTCCTGGAAGGATCTGCCGCAGAGCAGCTCGCATGTGTCCTGTCACGGAATCGGTATTCGGGAAGCTATCGAGGTCTCCAGAAAGCTGTATCCTGAAACAACGCCTGGCAAGGTCTGGCTGGTGGGTATAGAGGGACAATGTTTTGACCGGCTGGGCGAAGATCTCAGTGCTGCAGTAGCTGCCAGTGTGGAGCCGGCGATAGACAAGATCCTGGAGATCCTGAGAACTGATCTGATTGTTTCGCCCCTGTCTGGGGAGTCATAAGAAATTCGCTGGCAGGAAGACTTTTTTCTTACCCATCTATATTTTTTTCTCCGGGAAGAATAACGGCCTGCGACGTTTTTCCATCAATTTTTAACACGTCTGCTTTTTCCATCTCAATATAACGGAGATATTCCGTCTCATACACTGCTTTTTCCGCCTCCAGGCGTTTTAAGGAAATAGCGCTTTCGCCTTTAGGTGGTATGCCGAGATAATTGATCCCCAGTGAGGTTATATTATGGAAAAAATGGCTTCCCTGGGAAGGGTCGGCATGCAGTTTGTCCGAGGTGGTTTCGATGATAGTGTGTGCTTCTGTGATACCGTTCCATTTCACAGGTATTCCAAGCCACCTGTCGGCCGTTCCCCATCTTCCGGGACCAATGAGAACATACCTTTTCCCGAGTCCTTTTAATCTGCTGTTCATCTTCTCAATTTCCTGAGCTATCTCTCTGGTTTTTGCAGTATCGAAACGAGCAGGTTTCACATAGACAATAGAATGGACCATGGTTTCCTGGCTCTGCCCCATTGCTTTGTCGGAATAGCACCATGCGATGTCACGCTCTTTGCTGCTGATTTTTACGTCAATCCTGCTTTGTGCCACCGCCATAGGGCGTATCTGGAGGAGATAGAAGCGGGGCTTTTCTCTTTCAACAAGATTAACCGCGAACTCTATTTCAACAGGACAGCCCATACCTTTTTCACCAATATGAAGAAGCTCGCTTAAGAGCTGCCCTAAAGGAAATTCGTTATATTTTAATATGTTGGCAAAAGTTATAACCGGATACCCGTCTCCACTGCAAAAATCACGGATTTTTTCATCGGCGGGAATATAGGTTGAGGCAAGTTTTTTTACAGGATAGTGGGTCACAGCTTCATCAACCTCAAGTTTTTGCACCATCATTTGAAGAGGATTTATCGGATCATTTACCATGTTGAGAGCATAAAAAAAGCGCTGTGCGTTTCGAAGAATATCACCAACACTGGAGAACTGGGGTAAAAGCTGCGGATATTTTGGTGAGAAGCGGAGAGAGACGCCGTCGTCTACGACAATTCTGCCAAGGCCCAGGGCTATATGGGCAACACCTTCAGCAGGTTTCATGCAGGAGACAGGATAAAAATTATAGGATTGGGCTACTCCGGAAACGGCTGGATAGTAATAATTGCCGTGCTGTGTACCGATGAGCTGTTGGATTATAACTGCCATTTTATCCTCTTCCTGACGGTACACGGAGTTCCTGGCAAGTATTCTCGGTGTCTCCTGGAAAATAGAGGAGTAGATAAGCTTGATGGCCATAATAAGGTGTTCTAGCCTGACAGTGATGTCGGGGGAGTTGTTGGGAAGCATGTAGGTGTTGTAGGCACCGGCACTTGCCCTGTAATGCGCGTCTTCAAGTATGGCGGAGGATCTGACTGCCAGCGGATAATTGCTATGTTCGAGGAAGACACGCAGGTCCTGCCGCAGTTCTTCCGGAAAAGCCGTTTTAAGAAAAGCTTTTTCGATTTCCCGGTCATCTTCCATCGCCGTAAAGGAGGTATAGATAGTATTCAACTGAGCAAATCGATCAAATCCCTCCGTGGTGATGACCATGGTCTTCGGCAGTGAAATTGCAACGGAGTCGAACTGTCTGGTGGTTTCCGTTTCGTCACGCAACAGGCTGGAGATGAAAGCAAGCCCCCTGGCTTTTCCACCAAGTGAGCCTTTGCCGACTTTGGTAAAGTCATTGTCGGGATCGAATTCGTTCTGGACAAAATCTGACACCAGTCCCTGCTGCCGCTTTTTCAACTTGTTTTTGATGATTGAGATAAGGTACTCCCGAGCATGTTCAAGGCTTGAAAAATCTTCAATCATGACGGCACGAACCTGTTGTGCTATTTCCATTTCGAATCGTGCCATCAACCATCTGGAGAAATCATTTCTTCTGGCATGATATTGCAACGATTCGCTGGGAACAGTTTTTAAAACATTCGCCATGGCACGCAGATTTTTTGCACGGGCGGCGATTTCACCATTTTCCAGGCGGAAGATAAAATCTCCAAAGCCAAGCGAGTGTTTAAAGAAACTATCAAGATCACTGTGGAGATTGGCCGCATTCTTGTCCGAAAACAGAGCCGGGATCTGTTCCGCTTTTTCTTTGTTGGCGACTTCGGAACTCAGTATGAGTAAAGGGAGGTCCTTTTGTTCGGCGTGGATATTCTGCAGCAGAGTCAGGCCCGCCTGGCTGTCTTCCTTTCCTTCTTTGTCGAAGCGGACATCGGAGATGACACAGAAAAGGTATTTTTTATAGCGGCAGTAGAGATCCCATGCCTCTTCGTAATTTTCGGCAACCAGTATCTTGGGACGGGTCCGCATACGCAGCAGTCTGTCTTTTTCGTTGAGTGAGTCGTCCATGACCGCCTGGGTCTGCAGGACAAGCTCGCGGTAGAGCACCGGCAAAAGGGAGGAGAGATAAAAAGGTGAATCCTCAACAAAGATGATAACACGAATCTCAGCAAGCCTGGTATCCAGGTCGACGTTCATTTTGTCTTCCTGGTTTTTGACAATGGCAAGCAGCAGATCGGTATTGCCGGACCAGAGTAGAGTCCGGTCGATGATGGTGCGGTCCTGGTGCGCACTGCCTTCAAGGATATGGCCGGCATCGTAGGCAAAATAATAGATGGGTAGGCCCGGTTTTTTTTCTTTTATCCTGGTGCACAGGACAAAGGAGTCCATATCTCCAATATGCGGCATAACGATGACGAGGTCATAGTGCCCCTGTTCGATAGCATGAAGAGCTTCACTGCCGTTGGAAATCCAGGTCAGCCGTGGCGGTCTGCTCAGATTGAGCCCACGGTATTCGTGGATTATTCTTTCTGCCAGAGGTCCGTCTTCCTGCATGATATATGCGTCGTATGTGCTCGAAATTAGCAGTATCTCTGCTATTCTCCGGGTCATCAGTTCATGAAAAGACTTGAAACGGAACTTCTCTGCGTTGGCACGTTGCTCTTTGATGTTGGGCATGAGAACTCCTGTTGCTGGTATTCGATTGGATTGGAGATTGCAGGATTTCAACTGGGTTGAACCCTTTTTATAAAAAATAGAAAGAAGAGATTTTCAGACAGGATATCCAGGTGGTCTGTCCGGTTGGTAATATTCTACCATATTTCCAAAGCGTGTCATATTTTTGGGATGCGGAAAAATTATAGGGAAAATTGTTCGCACGTCCTGCTGAAGAGGCAGCCGCTGCTGACACATACGAACCAGGGGTAAAACTTGCCACCTTTTGCAGTTGCATGTATGGTATACGACAACAGCAGTACTGCCGTCTTCGGCGCACGCAGTTGAAGCCGCAGGAAAGAGCTTCGGGAAAACTGCAGAAGTTTTTTTCTGATGTAATATGCAAAATCATTATGATTTCAGGATATTGTGATTGAGATACAAAGTATCGTCCGGGAGGAAAGTATGACAAAAAAAATTCTTGTTCCAGTAGCAGACGGTATCGAGATGATAGAAGCTCTTAGTATCGTGGATGTTTTCAGAAGGGCAGGGGCACATGTCGATATGGCTTCGGTGAATGATCTGGTGATCACTTCTTCGCATAATGTCAAAATAACAGCAGATAAGTTAATCGGCGAATGTGTTGCTGAGGAGTATGACTTGGTAGCCTTGCCGGGTGGGATTCCAGGAGCTGAAAACTTACGGAACTCCCAGGAGCTTGTCCTGATTTTAAACAGGCAGAATGCAGCCGATAAATATTTTGGTGCTATTTGTGCTTCTCCGGCAGTGGTTTTGGAACATCACGGCCTGCTGGAGGGGAGAAAGGCTACCGGTCACCCGTTTTTCACTGCAGATCTGAGCAACAGAGATGATTCGGGAGCAAAAGTGGTAATAGACAGGAACTGCATTACTTCCAGGGGGGCGGGAACTGCCGTGGATTTTTCGCTGGAACTTCTCGGCCTTCTGATGGGAGAGAAAAAAAAGAAAGAGGTTGCCGCTGCTATGGTGGTTGATCTTGAAAAGTGTCGGGATGAATCCAGAAAAACATCACAACCTTCAATTTTCAACAATGTCGTTGGCCCGATCATGCGTGGACCGAGCAGCTCACATACTGCGGCATCGGTGCGGATAGGGCTTTTAGGCCGGCGCCTTCTTCGGGAAGATCCTCTGGAGGTCATGGTCAAATTTGACCCGGAAGGATCACTGGCGACAACTTATAGAGGGCAGGGTTCAGCCATGGGACTTGCTGCCGGCCTTTTGGGAATGAGTATTGATCATCCGGATCTCGTCAAAGCCGAGCAGATCTGCCGGGAGCAAGGTGTTCAGCTGAGCTTTCTGGTGGAAAAATACGGCGCTGTCCACCCCAATACCTATCATATGGAGTTGAAAGGGCGCAGCGGCAGGGAGGGGCAGTTTGTGGCACTCTCAACAGGCGGAGGCATTATACAGCTGACGGAGCTAGACGGCCGGGCAGTGCACGATGATCAGGAGTATCTTGCTGGATTGCTGCCTGTAGTGGTCAACTCGGGCGCTGCGCTTCCATTTACCAGGCTGGAACAGTTGGAAGATTTGCTGGCCGAAAAAGGAGGGATGTTGTCGCAGTATGCTGTGGCGTATGAATCTTCTCTCGGCAATGTCGATGCTTCGCAGATATTTACGCTGGCAGGTGAGCACCTCAGGGTTATGCAGGGCTCTGTAGATTTAGGTATTCGGGGAACGGCCTGGAAAGATCGGATTCTTCCGAGGCAGTCGCATCTGCTGGGTGAAGCCCAGCGGCTTGGCAAGGGGATTCCCGCGCTGCTCACTAATACTATTATTACCAATGTGACTGCGGTTATGGAAACAAAGAGTTCAATGGGAGTTATTGCTGCGGCACCTACCGCCGGCTCCTGCGGGACGCTTGCGGGTACGTTGATCGCCGTGGCCTCTTTTTGTGAAAAATCTGAACAAGAAATGGTGTGTGCTCTCCTTGCTGCAGGCCTTATTGGCGTTTTTGTTGCGCAGGAGGGAGGGTTTGCCGCAGAAGAAGGTGGTTGCCAGTATGAATGCGGTGTTGCTTCGGGAATGACGGCTGCGGCTCTTGTTGAGTTACTGGGCGGAGACGGAAAAGCCGCACTCAACGCCGCTTCTATGGCAATGCAGAATACTATGGGACTTATTTGTGATCCTGTTGCCGACAGGGTGGAGGTTCCCTGTCTTGGCAAGAACATCATGGCTGCGCTGAATGGAGTGGCCGCTGCGAATATGACACTTGCCGGGTTCGCTCATGTTATCCCTCTCGCTCAAGTAATTGTCGCCATGAAGGATGTGGGCGAGGGTATGGATCACCGCTTTCGCTGCACCTGTAAAGGTGGGCTGTCAATTACCCCTGAAGCCTTGAATATACAGCGCTGTCTTGCAGGGAAATAACAGATGAGGCTTTTCGATTTTATAGTATTGTATCTCCATGATATTTATGTTAAAGCGTTCTTGGGTGTTGACTTGGTTTTCCCGCTCTGGTAAGAAATGTCTCCAAACTTTTCCAAGAGCGGGAATAACTCAGTGGTAGAGTGCAACCTTGCCAAGGTTGAAGTCGCGAGTTCGAATCTCGTTTCCCGCTCCAGTGCGCTTCATGTTTTTATCAGCATTCTTTTTCTCCTACCTTTTTTTCAATCGGTGCTTTAATGGAATTTGCTGTTGTTGGACTGGCGTCATTTTTAACAGCCGCTTTGACTCTCTTTTCCGGGTTTGGTCTGGGGACCCTGCTTTTTCCTGTTTTTGCCCTGTTTTTTCCCGTTGAAGCCGCTGTGGCCGCAACAGCAGTGGTTCACGGGGCTAATAATATTTTTAAGATAGCTGTTGTCGGGAGACATGCCGACGGTGTCCTGGTTATCCGTTTCGGTCTTCCTGCTGTTGTCGCCGCCTTTTTAGGAGCCGCTGCGCTTGGATACCTCTCCCGCTTTGGTGTTATAGCAACCTATTCCTTTGGTTCGGTGTCCGCTGAGATATCTCCGATCAAACTTCTTATGGGGGTGTTGATGTTTGTTTTTGCCCTTTTTGAACTTCTTCCTGCTTTACGTAAACTGCAGTTCGGCCGGAGGTATCTTTTTTTCGGTGGTCTTCTGTCGGGATTCTTTGGCGGGCTTTCCGGACATCAAGGGGCTCTTCGAGCGGCCTTTCTGGCAAAAGTCGGTATCTCCACTGAGGCTTTTGTCGGGACAAATGCAATGATCGGCTTTATGGTGGACGTGAGTCGCATCGTGATGTATGCAATTGTGTTTTTCTTCGTGCAGGCAGGAACACCCTTCGATTTCACCCATTGGCCCTTAATAGCAACGGGAATCGCGGCGGCGTTTGCTGGTGTTATGACCGGCAAACGTTTCCTAAAGAAAATCACCATGAAAACGGTGCAGACTGCAACGGGAATCTTTCTACTGGGGATCGCTTTTTTTCTGGCGGCAGGATTGATCTGAATGCCGTTTTTCCGCACGGCAGAGTACAGGACTGCTACGTTTAACTGTTTTCGGCAATATACGCGTCAACTTTGAATTTACGGCGACAGCCGCTCTCGTTCATGTATCGTATTTTGCCGAAAACCGGACGGTCCGGCCATGCCCTGTCGTGAACACCTCCGATTGACCAGGCGGTTCCCGCATAGCCATTGGGGTCATACCCATCAATGGAGTATCTGTCGTTCAGGGTGTTGGCGTAATGAAGAGCCTCCTCCGGTGTTGCACTCCACTCCAGTATTTTCTTTGCCCAGTACATGCGCAGATATCCATGGAGTTTATTGTTGTCAGCCAGGCTTCGCTGACAGCAGTTCCACAGCGCTTCGTGG
>JAZBNU010000017.1:0-6858 GCA_036350815.1 Desulfopila sp. | reverse complement strand
GGGAGTCGACTACAAAATCCTGGCAATTGTCCCCAATGGTACTGCCGTAACTCTCGTGGAAGAAATAGATTCCTGGGTGAAGGTCCGTACAGATGATGGTAAAGAAGGGTGGATTCTCAAAAGATACCTTTCTGAGGACCCACCTCTTGAAGAACGTTTTCAAGAGATAGAAATCCGCAACAATCAGCTGGAAGAAGAACTCACCAAGCTGCAGTCTGAAAATGAGAAGCTGCACGCTTTAAACGATGCTCTGGAAAGTACCCTGGAAAACAATACAAATGAGATGACCTCCACAATGGAAGAATACCAACAACTCGTCGAGGACACCTCTGATGTGATAACCATAAAAAACAACTTAGAGGAGAGCCGACAGGTAATTGCGGCTTTACAGCAGGAACTCGAGAGCGTAGTGACTGAAAATGAGCAGCTCGAAGCCGGAAGAAACATCAAATGGTTTCTTGCAGGAGGCGGCACGCTGATTTTTGGCTGTATTGTCGGAATGATCAGTGCGAGATCGAAAAAACGAAAAAGCTCCCTCTATTAAAGAAGAAGACTGCGCCGCCATTCCTTATTGCCAGCAGGCTCCTTGAAAAACATACAGCATGAAGACGAAGAAGCCCGTGCCTTGAAAAAAAAGACTGTCAGGCGCGGGCTTTTAGAGTCAGCCAGACTCCCGACAGCCCCGATAGCGGGAAAAGCTCCCTTTTCAAATCCTTCAACCTCAATTTTCTGATCGTATCTCAGCTGCGCACTTAAAAATTGAACACTTTGGCTTCAGCAGCCATATCAATAAGATGAGGTCCGCCATCCAGTGCCATGTTTGAATAAAAAGAAGCTTCATCAAGATTCCTGTTTTTGGCACATGGTGTACAAACACCAGTTTCAACTTCATTTTCAACAAGGTACGGAAGATAATCGTCGGGACAATCCCCGGTTACGGTTTTTTGACTGGTGTCTCTGCCTTTGACTGCCCAGTCCACGCCACTGTCAATAAAGAAAATATTGACCTTGTGGCCTTTTGTATGGGCAATTTTGGCAAATTGAAAACATCTGGTGGCTTTTTCGTTGTCATTTACCGATAGCACAAATAAAAAGTTAGCCATTTCTCACCTCGCTGGTGCATTTCATGTTTTTTAATTACGCTCAAACAAATAGAGACAAACAGGAAGATATTCTCACTACACTGATGCTCTGCTGTAGGCTTCCTCAATACGTTCTTCAATATATGCGCATACCTTTTCACTATACTCCTCAACATCAAAGCAGAGAGCGTCCTCTCCCAGCAGTCCCTCCGGAACAAAATCACCTCTTTCTTCAGGGTCCGTCACCATTTCCGCGTAAAAACAGACTGACAGCCATCGCGGTTCCCCCTCAATGACATCCACCATTACAAAGAGGGGTTTGTTCCGCTGATTGACATGTTTTGCCCGTAAAGAGTACGTCAATCCCTCCCGGGGAACGAATTCAAAAACAACTGACTCCTGAGACTCCAACTTTTCTTTAAAGACCAGGAAGGCTCTTTTGTTATTTGCTTCCCCATCCTGCCACTGATTCACAAAACTTTGTAGTTGTTCTTCAACCGCGCTCATATATGTTCACCTATAGGTACAATTTGTTTTTCTCCCACACTGTGGGCATATGCCCATAACTAATCAAGAAGCATAGAACAAAGTCTCCTCTACTGTCAATCTTTTTCCCCATATTTTTTAGTGCCTCCATGACCACCGGCAGGAGGACACCTTTTTTCCGTTCTACTCTCCTTTGAATTTTTCCTGAAAAGATATATAAGTTAAAGGAACAAAAAGATGAAGCAGGTTTTGCTGGAAGGACAATACAGAGATATTTCGATATGGAATTACCATTCCATATCCCAAAACACCAAAGGAGAGTACTTTATGGCAGATGAAACTGCTTATGTTGCACCGGAAGATGTTATAGATGCTGACGAGGAGAATTCCGAGGCTGAACCAAAATCACTGGTACTGGCAAAAGACATTTTCCCTGAACGCCTCATGCTTTTTCCCCTGCATGACCGCCCCATGTTTCCCAAAATGATGGGCCCGGTGATTGTCGACGACAAAAACTTTCAAAAGGTGATCATTGAATTTGGTGAAAAGTCACAACCGATGTATTTTGGACTTCTGCTGGTTAAACCCTCCGATGATAATCTCCAGCACCGTCCTACCGAAGAGAGTGACTTTTTTTCAATGGGAGTGGTTGTCAGAGTGCAGAGCATCTCACCTTTTCGCCAGGGAGAACCACTGCAGCTTGTCGTTCAGGCTCTGGAGCGCTTTGAAGCAAAAAAGATACTATTTAAGGATGGGGTTCCCTATGCAGATGTGAAATACTTTTACGATGAGCGTATTTCCGTTACCGACGAGATTAAGGCCTACTCTGTTGCCATCGTTGACTGTATTAAAGAACTGGTGGGCTTGAATCCCCTTTTCAAGGAAGGACTGTCGCTTATCATCGAACGCATCAACGTGAGCGACCCCAGCGCACTTGCGGATTTTGCCGCATCCATGACCACTTCATCCGGCCCGGAACTGCAAAAGATTCTTGAAACCCTTGAAATTCGTGAACGAATAGAAAAAGTACTCGTTCTTCTTAAAAATGAGCTGGAGGTCTCAAAACTCAAAGCTCAGATTTCCAAACGTATTGAGGAACAGCTCTCTAAACAGCAGCGGGAGTTTTTTCTCAAGCAACAACTTCAGGAAATCAAAAAAGAACTCGGTTTAGCCAAAGATGATACTCAAACGGAAGTTGAAAAGTTTGAAAAGCGCTTGAAACAGTTGACACTGACCGAGGAGGCTTCTGAGCGCATAACCGAGGAAATTGAAAAGCTTAAACTCCTCGGCCCCTCTTCCGCTGAATTCAATGTTACCCGTGCCTATCTCGACTGGTTGACCGTTCTGCCATGGGGGGTACACACAGAAGATAATTACGATATTCAAAAAGCCGCTCAGGTCCTGCATGGAGATCATCATGGCCTTGATGATGTTAAGGACCGCATCCTGGAACTTATCTCGGTAGGCATTATAAAAGGTGATCTTTCCGGATCAATCATTTTGCTGGTAGGTCCTCCTGGAGTCGGAAAGACATCAATCGGCCAGTCCATCGCCAAGGCTCTCAACCGTAAATATTACCGTTTTTCCGTTGGCGGAATGCGCGATGAAGCTGAAATAAAAGGGCACAGACGCACCTACATAGGAGCGTTGCCCGGTAAGTTCATCCAGGCAATTAAAACATGTAAAACCGCCAACCCCCTTATCATGCTCGATGAGGTGGATAAAATCGGCGCTTCCTTTCGTGGCGACCCCGCTTCTGCCCTGCTGGAAGTACTTGACCCGGAGCAGAATCAGAACTTTCTGGACCACTATCTTGACGTACGTTTCGATCTCTCCAAAGTCCTTTTTATCTGTACAGCCAACCAACTTGAAACCATCCCGCAGCCCTTGATCGACAGGATGGAAGTTATACGGCTGCCTGGATATATCATGGAGGAAAAGGTCGAAATCGCCACAAAACATCTTCTCCCAAAGCAGAGAAAGCTCCACGGTCTGAAGGCAAGCCAGGTCGTTTTTACCAAAAGCGTCATTCGTGCAATAATAGACGGATATGCCCGGGAAGCAGGCGTTCGAAACCTGGAAAACTGTATAAAGAAAATTTTACGGAAGTCAGCCAAAGACCTTGTTGAAAACCCGGAGAAAAAGATACGGATCACTATGAATGACCTTCAGGAGCTCCTGGGCAAAAAAAGCTTCTCCGAAGATCAGGCTTTCAAAAAACCCCGGATCGGTGTCATTACCGGACTGGCTTACACCACCATGGGGGGAACCACACTCTATATAGAGTCCATTCCCATACCTTCAGGGCAGCCGGGATTCAAACAAACCGGTCAGCTCGGCAAAGTCATGATCGAGTCAGCCGAAATCGCTTACAGTTATATCCGGTCGCTTTTGAAAAATAATAAAAAAGCCATCGAGTTTTTCAAAACCAATTTGATCCACCTCCACGTACCAGCTGGAGCTACACCGAAAGATGGTCCTTCTGCCGGTATTACAATGGCTTGCTCGCTCTACTCCCTTGCTCTTGAAAAGCCGATTGTAGCCTCAACGGCAATGACCGGTGAACTTACCCTGAGCGGTCTTGTCATGCCGATTGGCGGCGTTAAGGAGAAGATAATTGCCGCTAAACGAGCAAAGGTCAAGCAGGTTATCCTTCCTTTTGAAAACAAAGATGATTTTGATCTTTTACCGGATCATATCAGTGAAGGGATAGAGCCTTTCTTCGTAAAAACATTTAACGATGTTAAAAAGATATGCTTCCCTACATGACTTTTTCCACCGCATTTTTTACTCGAAGACGTGTTGACTGCAGAGAGGCAGGATAGAGTGCTGTCTGCCACGTCCCCCACAAACTCAGCCGGCGGCCATGACAGGTGCCGGCTGGGTCTTCACCTCATTGCCGCTGCGTTGCACCTTGCATCCCAAGGCCCGCAGTTGGAAGAAATTCTTCTTTGCTGAAATCCACAGCCATTGTATTATAGTCAAATTACTTATCTTCCTGGTATGAGGTTCATATGTCTGTAGACAGCCAAAAGCAAAATGCACTTTTTGTTGCACTTCTCACTGTAGGGTTCATAATCGCGTCGCTGTACATCTTTTCTCCATTTCTCAAATATATTTTGGTCGCTGCGGTGCTGGCGCTCTCCACAAGCCACGGCTACAATGCCGCCTTGAGTGCTGTCCGGAAATCACCCGGGATACCGCGCTGGATCCACAAATCAAGTCGGGCGATCGTAGCTCTGCTCTTCACCTCATTCTTTCTCTTGATGATCTTTCTTCCTCTGCTCTATTTCATCTCAGTTACCTATGACCAGGCCGCCGCTCTGGATATTCGTACACTGAAAGAAACAGCTCTGGACATGTGGACCCGATTCATCACCGTGATGAGCAATATCCCCATTCTGGAAGAGACCTTCCAAAGATTGAAGACGGAAGGCACCTCTTTGATAAACAGTTCTTCCATTGAGGCCGTTATTAAAGGAGGGGAGAATATGATATCCTCAGTGAGCGGTCTTGTATTCCAGATAGCCTGGATTCTGACGTTCTATTTTCTCTTCAACGTCTATGGTGACAAAATTCTCCATTTTCTCGCGACGCTCATGCCTACATCACGAAAGCATGAAAGCTATCTCTACAAGGAATGTACCGGCACAGTAGCGGTTGTATTTTATGGCACCCTCTTCAACATGGCAGCCCAGGGTCTGGCTTTTGGAATTCTTATGGTTTTTATAGGTGGGTATGACAGTCTTTACCTCGGTGTTCTCGCTGGTTTCTGCTCCATCATCCCTCTGATAGGTTCAGCCTTAGTCTATATTCCCGTTGTTGCGCTGGAGCTTTTTGCCGGCAATTACCTCAACGCTGCAGTTATCCTTGTTTTTGCATTTGCTGTCATGGGCTTTTTTATTGACAACATCCTTCGTCTCATCTTTATCGGATCCCTCAAAAAAATCTTCGGTTTTGATTATACCATGAACGAGATTCTCATACTGCTTTCCATTCTGGCAGGAATCGCAACACTCGGGTTCTGGGGACTCATTATCGGCCCTTCAGTCGTGGCATTGACTCTAGCTGCAGCAAACATATGTCGTGATTATCTGGCCGAAGAAGAACACACTCCCCAGACAGGATGCTGACGCGGATAATACAAGAAGGATCAGAGCAGCAAGAGTGCGCGAATCGATGAAAAACAAAAAGCTCGCAATTACTCTTCCAGAATAGCTTCAGTATTTTCCCAGATTAGACTATCTCGACCAGTCAAGAAAACCTGTCACATCTAGAAACTTTCCGGTCCAACGCGCTTTCTGAAAAACCCGTCTCTGATATTTTCTACTTGAGATACTCTTCAGCAGCAATTTGATGTTGTTCACAATCCTTCTGCTCTATTACTTCATTGCACCCGGAAAAAGCAGCAAGGAGATCACGATGCTTATCCGATATCCGGTCAAAAAAGATTTCCACATCATAGGAATACATGCTTTCTCCGGTAACTTTTTTTTCACACCGGACCACAACGCCAAGGCATTCAATCCAGGAAGATTCGTCATTGGGCAGCTGGAATTTCATTTCAAGCAGCGTCAATTCCTCAATCTTTCGCGTTGAATAGCAGAGCATCCCTGAGCGGCTTATATTTTCAGAAAGGCAAATGACCCCATTTTCTACCTGGAGAGATGCCTTGCCTTGTTGTATCTTTTTGGGCAATAGTGGTTTCATGGTGCCCTCCCCACAGCTGAGTATAGAAAAACATCCGTTACAAAATCCTATCAAAGTCCAACTTGAAATACAAGGGTACCACCAGGCGGTAGAGAGGTACTACTGGTGAGGCAAGAGAATGCAGAGAAAGGCTCCAATCGGTGAGTCTAACACCGATTGGAGAATAGGAAGTCAATCCATTTCAGAAAAATCGTCCTGTGAGGCCCCACACAAAGGGCATACCCAGTCTTCCGGTAAATCAGTAAATGCGGTACCGGGAGCAACGCCGTTATCAGGATCGCCTTCGGCGGGGTCATAGACATAGTCACAAATATCACATACGTATTTTTTCACTCGTCATCCTCCTGTCTGATTATTGCTTGTTGTTATAAAAGGCCGATTCAATCACTCTCCTGCTAAAAAGAGAAGATTACACATTATGCCCTGTTTTACAAATCCTCTCTGATGGAATAGCAAACAGATCAGCATTATTCAAGAGGAAAGACAATTTCTCTCCAACCTGCACTACAGTGTGGTCTCTGCAGGAAAAGAGATACTGCCGATACCAGGGGTATTGCACACTCTTGTTTTGCAACGCAAC